>NZ_QSDP01000093.1:0-26095 GCF_003463685.1 Parabacteroides sp. AM58-2XD | reverse complement strand
CTCCTGTGCGACATTTACAAAAAAGAGGGGTATTTCCTGCAATTGTCGGATGATTATGTGTATGACCTTGCTGATCGTTTGGGAGATACGGAAGAAAAGATTCAGGAAAGATACATTTTAGTTGTAAAACGATGCAAAAATCCCATTTCCGAAGAGTTTAATTGCATTAACATCGTGGAAAATGCTGTTAATGTATCAGAAACGGGGGTTTCTGTTACAGAAATGCGACAAAGAAAAGAAAAGAAAAGGAAAGTAAATATACAACAGCAACAACACGCGTGCGAGGAGCCGAAAGAAGAACCGCAGAATTTGGGTGAAGAGCGTGAGCAATGGAAAGATGCTTTGCGAGAACTATCTGCCTTCTATCTGTCGGATAACGGAGTAGGCATCTTCTATCAATGTAGCTGGGTAATCATTTATTTCCAGAATACGGATGGCGTTCCGCTGGTAGAGGTTGCCTGCCTTTAATTTATAATCGAACGAGAGAATGCCGTTGGCTATCGTTTCACAGAAATGATACAGGTCGTATTCGTTTTTCAGGAATGTTCCTAATTCCGCATCGTGAGTGGAGACAATTACGATGTTGTTCGAGGTGTTCAGGTATGACAGGACTGCTTTGGCAGCCGCTATCCGCTCGGTGGTGTTGGTTCCCTTGAATATTTCGTCCAGCAGGAAAAGGTTGATATGTTCGCTCCGGCTGCATGATAGCATATCGCGTATCGACTCTACCTCTTTCAGATAGAAACTTTTGCCGTCGGAAAGGCTGTCGGAAAGCATCAGGGCGGCATGGATCATGACAGGCGCTTTCATCTGCATCCGCCGGGCAAAAGCCGTATGAAGCGTCTGTGCCGCCAGCATATTGACGCCCAGGGTACGGATGAAAGTAGTCTTTCCCGACATATTCGAACCGGTAAACAAGATGGAACGGCCTTCGATCCGGATCGTATTGGCAACACAGTTTTCAAGCAGGGGATGACACATCTCATCCGTCTCCATCCGCACCTCGCCTTCCGGCTTTTCCGGCAGACAGTAATAAGGCAGACTCTTTCGCAGAAAAGCGACCGACGACAGGCTGTCTGCCAACCCGACAAAACGAAACACCGTCTCTATCTGCCGGTTCTTATCTTTCAGCAGGGTGATCACCTTATGATAGGCGATCGGTTCCGCCAGAAAGAAGATCTTGACGCATTCCATGATCGCCCAAAGGATGACGGCCGGGTCGCTGTCCATCTTCGATTCCATCCGCAGGTGGCCGCTCGCCTTTCTCAGTGTTTCCAATGAAGACAGCGCCTCCGGAACCTCTTTGCCGAGTTCTGTGAAAAGCGGGTTCTTCGATAGTTTGCCCGAAATATTCAGCAAACGTATCAGTTGGGGGATGGATATCAGAAAATTCAGGTTGTTCGGCTTGTTCCCGTAATGAATAACGCCGTTCACAAGTATTGCTGCAATCAACAAAAGCAGCCATGCTCCCGCCTGATAGAAATACAACAATAGAAGGAAGAAGCTCGGCAGGAAACCACAAACACGAAACAAGATTTTCCTCCATACAGGAACAGCCGGAAATCCTATACCCATCAGCGACGCAATACTATATGCTTCATAGGCATTCAGGATTTGCAGGTCTTTGACAAGTTCTTCCTGTAAATCCGGATGCGACGACAGCTTGTTTATAAGTGCTTCATGCCGTTCTATTTCGCCCGCTTTGTCCGGGATGATCCGCATCAGGTTGTACAGATACTGCTGCCCGACGCGTGAGGCGGTGCGGTCGGAAAACATGAAAAGATCCTCGAAACCCAGGTCGGAGCAGGTCTGGTCGGACAATACGCCCAAAGCATTCCGGTGCGTATCGAAACGGAAGAAGGAAGAGATATCGAAGAAATTATAACTCTCGGCCTTCTCTTCTCCCTTATAGCTTGGAGTCTGTTTCCATGGTTTCCGGATATTCATAGATCGTAACTGTTTTATGTCTTGTGTCAAAAGTATATCTTTTTCGTTAATATTCAGTACTACCCGTATTATTTAGTTCCAAAATGCGTATGTTTGTCACAACAAAAAGATAAAAAGAGGATATGCTTAATTTAGAAGAACTTTGTACCCAGGTACAACAGATAGCCCGGCAAGCCGGGACTTTCCTGAAAGAAGAACGGCGTAAGTTCGACCGTACACGTGTAGAAGAAAAAAGTGCTCACAATTACGTATCGTATGTCGACAAGGAATCGGAAAAATGGCTGATCGCCCAACTCTCCGCCTTGCTTCCCGAAGCAGGCTTCATCGCCGAAGAAGGCAGCGGCAGCCTGACAGACGAAAACTATTGCTGGCTGGTAGACCCGCTGGACGGGACCTCCAACTATATCCACGATGTCGCCCCTTACTGTGTCAGCATCGCCCTGCGTAATAAAGAAGAATTGCTGATCGGTGTCGTTTACGAAGTCTGTCGCGACGAATGCTTCTATGCCTGGAAAGGCAGTAAAGCCTATCTGGATGGCAGGGAAATACACGTATCAGACGTCTCTGACTTGGATAAAGCCTTTATCGACCTGGGATTTCCTTATAACTCCGATGCTTACCGCCCGGTGGCCCTCCGCCTGGTCGACCGGTTATACGGTTTTGCCGGAGGAACGCGCCTGATGGGAGCGGCGGCTGCCGAAGTCTGCTATATCGCCGCCGGACGTTTCGAAGCGCGTATCGAAGCCTGGATCGGTCCCTGGGATATAGCGGCAGGTGCCCTGATCCTGATGCAGGCCGGCGGCAAAGTGACCGACTTCAGCGGTGGCGACAACTGGCAGTCGGGAGATGAAGTGCTTGCCACCAATGGAGCGATGCATGAGACGCTTATGCGGCTGGTCAGGGAGTAACTTATCCTTTGACCAGATAGATCATATAGGCAATATAGCATAGGACCATAACAATCCCTTCGAGGCGTGTTATGGTACGCTTTCTGATAAACAGCCCGAACAGGTAAAGCAATACGCATGAACCGATCAGAACCCCGAGGTCCACATTGGTAATACCTTTCATGTTCAGCGGACTGATGGTCGCACTGCAACCCAATACAAAAAATATATTGAACAGGTTCGAACCGATCACATTCCCGATCGCCATCTCCGGATTTTTCTTCAAGGCGGCAACGACCGAGGTGGCGAGTTCGGGCAGGGAAGTTCCTCCGGCAACCAGCGTCAGGCCGATAATAGACTCACTGACACCCAAGCCACGCGCAATCCCTGATGCTCCGTCTACGAAGAACTGCCCTCCATAAATCAGACCTACCAGGCCACCGGCAATGAATAACCCGGATTTCCATACGGGCATCAATTTGATTTTCGTCTCTTCCTCTCCGTTCCCGTTATGTGCAATGGCAAATGTATAACCCAGAAAGATCGCAAAGAAGCAGAGCAGCAGCATCCCGTCGCTGCTGCTGATTGTATTTTCAGTCGCTCCGTTTATCAACACGTCGTTTCCGCAGATAAATAAAACGACAGATGCCAGGATACATAACGGAATCTCTTTGCTGAGCGTCCCTTTATTCATCCCGATGGGAACAATGGCTGCCGTGCAACCTACAATCATAAGGGTATTGAAAATATTACTTCCGACAACATTCCCGATGGCCATATCCGCACTTCCTTTCAGTGCCGATACAATGCTGACGGTCAGTTCGGGGGCGGATGTACCGAAGGCTACGATCGTTAATCCGATAACAAGAGAGGAGATGTTAAAACGTTTGGCTACCGAAGCAGCCCCATCGGTCAGTGCATTTGCGCCGACCAAGATGAGGAGTAGTCCGCCGATCAGGGCAACGATATCCATTAGAATGGCAGATCGTCGATCGGGTTAGCCGGGCCGAAGTCGGGAGCGGCAGATGCTGTCGGGGCAGATGCCGGTGCAAAGTTTTCCGGTGTCATGGCTCCTGGTGCTGACTGGGGAGCGCCTGCCATCGGACGGTCTACCTTCCAGGCACTGATGTTGGTGAACCAACGTCCCTGATACTCGCGGCTGTCTATATCGAATGATACTGTCAATTCTTCTCCGGGTTGAATAGCTGCTTGTTCGATGCGGTCGGCACCGAAGATCTGGAAGCAGACTTTCTTAGGGTATTGGTCGTGTGTTTCTAATACGTATTCTTGTTTTTTCCACTCGTTTCCAGCTTTGCTGGTTCCGCTCTGCGCTGGCAGTACGGCGATAATTTTTCCCGTAATTTCCATGTTTATTGTTCTATTAAATTGTCGGCGAAGGTACGCTTTTCCGGCGTAACCTGCTAATTGTTTGACTTAGATTTTCTCTTCCTGAGGCAATTCGGAAGGGTCGAGCGCATCGAAGGCAGCTTTCATAGAGAGCAGTTCTTCCTTAATCAGCTTCAGCTTATTAACGATCTCTTCCTGCCGGATGGTTGTCTCCCTGTTATCCTTTAGTTTTTGCCGGGCACCAGCCAAGGTCATTCCCCGCTCTTTTACCAGATGGAAGATCAGGCGGACGGCGTCGATGTCTTCCTGCTTATAAAAACGGGTTCCTTTAGGCGTCTTGCGCGGACGGATGATATCGAATTCTTTCTCCCAGAAACGCAGTGTCGATTCGTTCACGTCGAACATCTGCGCCACCTCGCTGATGGAGAAATATAACTTCAGATTTTTATCTTTATTTAATGCCATTGTATTAAAGATGTTTAATCCATTACCTGGCCATGGTTTTCTGCAATCTGAATCATACGGTCGTATTCTTCCGGTGTCAGGTCCATATAGTAGTATCTGGATGGGTTATCGTGTTTACCACGAACTATCACTTCATAATGCAGGTGCGGGCCGGTCGATTTACCGGTGTTACCTACTTCTCCAATCACTTCGCCGCGTGTCACTTTCTGTCCGACGCGTTTTCTGTATTTGCTCATATGACCGTATAATGTCTGGAATCCATAGCCGTGATCGATCATCAGACAGTTCCCGTAGCCCTGTTTCCAGGCGGCAAAGGTGACGACTCCATCGCCGGTTGCATAGATTTCCGTTCCTACTTTGGCGGAGAAGTCCATGCCGGAGTGGAAACGCGGAGTTCGGTAGATCGGGTCGATACGTACGCCGTAGCCGGATGCCGTGCGACGCAGGTCCTTGTTGGAGATTGGCTGGATGGCAGGGATGCAGCGGCTGCGTTCTTCCTGGTTCTTACCCAGTTTAATCAACTCTTCCAATGAGTTGGATTGTATATAAAGTTGTTTGCTGAGCATGTCCATCTTCTGGGTGGTGGAGACAACCAGCTCCGGATTGGACAGGTTCAGCAGATGTTCGTAGCGGTTGGTTCCCCCGAAACCTGATTTACGCACCGATTCGGGAATGGATTCGGCCTGGAAAATGGCGCGGTACAGGTTCTCATCCCTTTGCTGTATATCATCCAACACTTCCAGCGCATTGGTGAGACGTAATGAAAGTACTTCATACTGAGTCTGCAACAGCTTGTTTTCCTTCTTCATCAAAGACTCGACCGGCGAATCGATCGTGTACATCATAATAAAGAATACACCGATACCGATTGCCGCACCGATGCTCAAATGACGGAGCACAATGAAGAAACGGTCTTTGGCGGAGGGGTAAACACGGTCGTAACTGAGCGTGTTCGGGTTATATAAGTAATATGTTTTTCTTGTTTTAAACAGTTTCATTGAATATTTTGTTGCTTGGATACGTGCAAAAATAATAATTTGCAGTACTTTTGCAAATTGTTTTTCAGAATATTAACGAGAACTATATAATAGATTATGTTGACAGCAAAAGAAATTCGTGAATCGTTTAAAGAGTTCTTCGCTTCCAAGCAGCACCAGATTGTACCGTCTGCTCCTATGGTCGTGAAGGGGGACCCGACATTGATGTTCACCAATGCGGGCATGAACCAGTTTAAGGATATAATCCTGGGAAATGTACCCATTAAATATTCACGTGTCGCGGACTCGCAGAAATGTCTTCGTGTAAGCGGTAAACATAACGACCTGGAAGAGGTAGGACACGATACCTATCACCACACGATGTTCGAAATGTTGGGAAACTGGTCGTTCGGTGATTATTTCAAGAAAGAGGCCATCGGATGGGCATGGGAATATCTGGTGGATGTCCTGAAGCTGGACCCGAAACGTTTGTATGCAACCGTATTCGAAGGAAGCCCTGCCGAAGGTTTGTCGCGCGACGACGAAGCTGCCGGTTACTGGGAACAGTTCCTGCCGAAAGATCATATTATCAATGGTAACAAACATGATAACTTCTGGGAAATGGGTGATACCGGTCCTTGCGGTCCCTGTTCGGAAATTCATATAGACCTTCGCTCTGACGAAGAACGTGCCGTTTCTAGCGGTGCAGAGATGGTAAACAAAGACCATCCGCAGGTAATCGAGATCTGGAACCTGGTGTTTATGCAGTTCAACCGCAAAGCTGACGGTTCGTTGGAACCGCTGCCTGCGAAGGTGATCGATACGGGTATGGGATTCGAACGCCTGTGTATGTCATTGCAGGGTAAGACTTCCAACTACGATACCGATGTATTCCAGCCGATCATCCAGGTGATTGCCGAAAAGACCGGAACAAAATACGGTGACAACAGACAGCAGGATGTGGCTATGCGCGTTATTGCCGACCATATCCGTACAATCGCGTTCTCTATCACAGACGGACAGTTGCCGTCGAACGCAAAGGCCGGTTACGTAATCCGCCGTATCCTTCGCCGTGCCGTTCGTTACGGTTATACGTTCCTCGGACGCCGCGAAGCTTTTATGTATAGCTTGTTGCCTGTCCTGATCGAGACGATGGGCGATGCTTATCCCGAACTGGTTGCCCAGAAGACGCTGATCGAAAAGGTAATCAAGGAAGAAGAAGAATCGTTCCTGCGCACGTTGGAAACAGGTATTCGTCTGCTGGATAAGAAGATTGAAGAAACAAAGGCTGTCGGAAAAACCGTTATCAGCGGTGTGGATGCCTTTACATTATATGATACATACGGATTCCCGTTGGACCTGACCGAACTTATCCTGCGTGAAAACGGCATGGAAGTGAATATCGAAGAGTTCAATGCGGAAATGCAGAAACAGAAAGAACGTGCCCGTAATGCGGCTGCTATCGAAACCGGCGACTGGGTGGTCCTGAAAGAAGGCGAAGCAAAGTTCGTTGGTTACGACCTGTTCGAATGTGAAGCCGAAATCCTGCGTTACCGTAAAATCAAGCAGAAGAGTAAAGAGTTGTTCCAGATCGTTCTCGACCAGACTCCGTTTTATGCAGAGATGGGTGGACAGGTAGGTGATACCGGATGGTTGATTGCCGACGATGAAAAGCTGGATGTAGTAGATACGAAACGTGAAAACAACCTGCCGGTACATTTTGTCACTCGTTTGCCGAAAGATGTAACAGCTACTTTCACCGCTAAGATCAACGAAAAGAAACGTATCCAGTGCGAATGTAACCACTCGGCAACTCACTTGCTGCATGAGGCTTTGCGTGAAGTATTGGGCACACATGTTGAACAGAAAGGTTCGTATGTTTCTCCCGAAGCGCTTCGTTTCGACTTCTCTCACTTCCAGAAAGTGACCGACGAAGAAATCCGCCGGGTAGAAAAGCTGGTAAGCGAAAAGATCCGTGCCAACTATCCGTTGGAAGAGCATCGCAATATGCCGATTGCCCAGGCGCAGGCTTTGGGCGCTATGGCATTGTTCGGTGAAAAGTATGGCGAGGAAGTACGTGTC
The DNA here is from genome assembly GCF_003463685.1 of Parabacteroides sp. AM58-2XD. Taxonomy (NCBI): domain Bacteria; kingdom Pseudomonadati; phylum Bacteroidota; class Bacteroidia; order Bacteroidales; family Tannerellaceae; genus Parabacteroides; species Parabacteroides sp. AM58-2XD. Next base: position 18,390 of record NZ_QSDP01000093.1, on the reverse strand, counting down.
GTTAAATACGGTTCTTCTATCGAGTTGTGTGGTGGTACGCATATTCCGGCAACCGGTATGATTGGTTCGTTGCGTGTGATTGGCGAAAGTTCTATCGCAGCCGGTGTACGCCGTATCGAAGCGGTGACGGCCGAAGGGGCGGAAAACTATACCTTCATGTTGCAGGATTCCATGCGCGAGTTGCGTGCTTTATTTAATAATGTACCGAACCTGGCACAGACAATCCGTAAGTCGATCGAAGAAAATGCCGAGCTGAAGAAACAGGTTAGTGACTATGTAAAGGAAAAGGTCGCTATGTTGAAGAAAGAACTGATCGCCAAGCTGTTGAACGCCACGGAGTGAAGGTGGTTGTTTTCCGCGGTGAGGCGAATGTAGATGCGATCAAGGACCTGGCCTTCCAGATCAAAGGTGAAAGCAATAGCGAAGAGAAAGTATTCTTTGTGGCCGGTATCAAGGACGGTGCAAAATGTGCATTGATGGTGATGCTGAGCGAACCGCTTGTTGCCGAAGGACTGAATGCCGGTAAACTGGTAAAAGATGCAGCCAAACTGATTCAGGGTGGCGGTGGCGGACAGGCCCACTTTGCAACTGCCGGCGGTAAAAACTCCGACGGTTTAGCCCAGGCCGTAGAACAGATTCTTGAAGCGGCTGATTTGAAGTAAAAGAACTTATAAAGCATATATGAAAATGGCGGGACTGATTAGTTCCGCCATTTTTTTTGAATAATTAATTCATAAATCTTGCAACTTACTGCAAATGTGTGTTTTTACCGGCTTATCTGATTTGCATAAGAATCAGAGTTGACGTACATTTGTCGAAACATCCTGAGAGAAGAGTGTTGAATCATGCAAAAAATACAAATCAAATAGACTTTCATCGTATGAAAATGTGTAAACAGCAAAAAGTCTCCCGTATCCTTACGCTCTGTGGAGCAGCAGCGACTTCGTTGTTGCTTTGGGGTTGTAGTGGTGCAGGGGCGACAACCGAATCGTTTGAACGTTCGGACTACTATACGCGTGGTATAGGGCAATACCCCGGTAACCCGAAGGAGGATTTCTCTCCTGATTTGGCTCCGGATAAGTCGAATTATCGCAATATAGCCCTTCTGCGTTCGGCTTTCAACTCCTCCAGTCATGACTATAACTTGACGGCGCAGTTAGTGACAGATGGTATTATAACCGACCAGCAACCGCAGTATTTAATACTATCGACTCCGGCCGGCGAAGCTCCCCGGCGTGAACGCGAATGGATGATCGACGAAGGTCCGTATTCCCGGAATACATTTGAAGGGGCGGATACTTATTTCCAGTTTACATTGAATAATTACACTAAAACGGCCGACAAGCTGGTGCTGACAGGAACTCTTATTTATGACGACCAGTTGGCAAAAGACGGTTATGAAATTATCTGCCAGGGTTCCAATGACGGACAGAACTGGACCGAGGTCGGCAAACTGAGCGGTAAAGGACTGCCGGGCGACGCTGTACGGTATCGTATACCGGTGACCGACCCGAACAAGCAGACCGAACAGATTTCCATGCCGGTCCGCAAACTGAATGAAACCATAGCATTCGATAAAGAGGCAAATTACTCCAATTACCGTGTTTTATTGAAGATGGCCGGTGCTCACAGCTGGGTGTTTACGGCAGCCGATTTCTATAATAAAGGCGGAATGGTGGAAATGAAACCTTCTCAATTCTTCAATAGTGCCTGGATGAGTGCCACAACGGGAGAAGAATGGTTGTATGTAGACCTGGGTAGCCGGTCAGAATTCGACAAAGTCGTTTTACGTTGGATAAACAAAGCCGTAAAAGGTAAAGTACAGGTTTCCGATAATGCAGAACAGTGGACGGATGTCGCTGAACTTCCCGGTGGGGAGGAACTGGTCGATGAAATTTCGCTGAACGGTAAAAAGAATGCGCGTTATGTGCGTATCCTGATGCAACAGCCGGTCAACGACAGTCGTTATATCCTGAGCGAACTGGAAGTGATGGGTAAAGGTGGCCTGGTTCCGCAGGCTGTGGCTGCACCTGTCGCATCGAAAGGCGAAATCTATTTGTCCGGCGGCAACTGGAAACTTCAGCGTGCATCGGAAATAACGGCTACGGGAGAAGAAATTTCGGCTCCCGGCTTCAAACCTGAAAACTGGGTTGTTGCCACTGTGCCGGGAACTGTCTTGAGCAGTTACAAGAATATCGGTGCCATTGCCGATCCTAACTATGCAGATAATCAGTTGCAGATATCCGAGTCATTCTTCAATTCCGATTTCTGGTATCGTGACGAGTTTGAGGTGCCGGCCGACTTTAAACAGGATCGTGTGTTCCTGAATTTCGACGGTATCAACTGGAAGGCGAATGTATATGTAAACGGAAAACAGGCTGGCCGCATTGAAGGCGCCTTTATGCGTGGCAAGTTCGATGTAACGGACCTGATCGTTCCGGGTAAGAATGTGGTAGCCGTAGAGATCATCAAAAACCAGCATATCGGTGCTATCAAAGAGAAGAATGCACAGAGCACGGACTTCAACGGCGGTATTCTGGGTGCTGATAACCCGACATTCCATGCAACGATCGGTTGGGACTGGATCCCGACGATGCGTGGCCGTAATATCGGTATCTGGAATGATGTCTTCCTGACAACGACCGGAAAAGTGACGGTTGCCGATCCGCTTGTTAAATCGGTTCTGCCGTTGCCCGATACGACTTCTGCTAAACTGACGGCGGAAGTGATCGTAAAGAACCATGATGCAAATGCGGTAAAAGGTATGCTGGAAGGCAAGATCGGTGATATCACATTCCAACAGCCGGTGGAACTGGCAGCGGGCGAAGAGAAAACGGTTGTCTTCGATGCAAAGGATTTCGCTCAGTTGAATGTTCAGAATCCGCGTCTCTGGTGGCCTAAAGGCTATGGAGAGCCAAACTTGTATGATGCTAACTTTACATTTAAAATAGATGATAAGGTATCGGATGCCAAAGACTTTAAAGTCGGTATCCGCCAGATGACCTTCAATGAGGATAATCAGATTTTGAGTCTCTTTATCAATGGCCGTCGTTTTGTTGGCCGGGGCGGTAACTGGGGATTCAGTGAGTCTAACCTGAATTACCGTGCACGTGAATATGATATCGCGGTAGCTTACCATGCCGATATGAACTTTACAATCATGCGTAACTGGGTGGGTATGATTGGTGATGAAGAACTGTATGAAGCCTGCGACCGCCATGGTATCGTGGTTTGGCAAGACTTTTGGCTGGCGAATCCGGCTGACGGTCCTGATCCTTACTATCCCGAAATGTTTATTGCCAACGCGGAAGATTATGTGAAGCGCATCCGTAACCATGCTTCCATCGGTATCTATTGCGGTCGTAACGAAGGTTTCCCTCCCGAACAGATCGACAAGGCGTTGCGGCGGATCATCAAAGAAGATCATTCGGATATACATTATATATCCAGTTCGGCTGATGATGTAGTAAGCGGCCACGGCCCGTACCGTATGCTTCCTGCAAAGGAATACTTCACATTGAAGACCGGTAACGACAAGTTCCATAGCGAACGCGGTATGCCGAATGTGCTGACCTACGAAAGTATGCTCCGTACCTTCTCTCCGGAAGGTATCTGGCCGCAGGATAATCAGTGGGGTATGCACGACTATACCCGTGAAGGTGCACAGGGTGCTACATCTTTCAACGAGATTATTGCGAAAGGATACGGCGAACCCCGTAGCGCCAAAGAGTTTTCCGAACTAGCGCAGTGGGTGAACTATGACGGTCACCGCAGCTTATTTGAATCCCGCAGCCAGAACCGTAAAGGTTTGCTGATGTGGATGAGTCATTCCTGCTGGCCTTCTATGGTATGGCAGACCTATGATTATTACTTCGAACCGACAGCCGCCTATTTTGCTATCAAGAAGGCTTCCGAACCGTTGCATATCCAATGGAACCCGGTAACCGATGAGGTAGAAGTCGTAAACTACAGTGGTGGCAACCGTAAGGGCTTGACAGCTAAAGCGCAGGTGCTGAATATGGATGCTTCCGTAGCCTGGGAGAAAGAAGTCGCTACCGATAGCAATGAAGATACGACCAACAAATGTATCCAGCTGGAATTCCCGGATAACCTGTCGAAGGTTCACTTTATCAAGATGGTCTTGACTGAAAACGGAAAGGTTATTTCCGAGAACTTCTATCACAGAAGCCTGGAAGAAAACAACTACCAGGATCTGCGTAATCTCCCGAAAGTAGCATTGAAGTCCGATGTCACGACAAACAAGGGAACTGATGGAAACTGGAACGGTACAGTCGTTATCGAGAATACAACTTCAACACCGGCATTAATGATTCGTGTAAATGTTGTGGGCGACAAGGATGGCGAGCAGTTCCTTCCGATGTTCTATTCCGACAACTACTTCGCTCTGCTTCCGGGTGAAAAGAAAGAAATCAGCTTCCGTTGGAAAGACGAAGATACCAGAGGCAATGCACCGAAAGTGGTTGTGTCAGGATATAATGTAGAATGATACTGATAGATTTTAGATAAAAACCGTTCACCATCTGCTGCGTGTAGGACAACTGTCTGTTTTCTGGTTGTTTGACGGTGAATAGCGGGGGTGAAAGGTTTGTGGAAAAGGTGAATGGCTGCTAACAACCATTCACCTTTTCTGCTAAGAAATGAATCGCCTTTTCTTTGAAGGGAAAGAGGAGGGTTTACTTATTTCTGACTGTGAATCAAAAAAAGGTATTCTCCACTGTTGGAATAAATAAAATATTGGCTACATTTGTCCCGTTACCTGCTATCGGGTAATAAAACAACTAAAACTATTGACTTATGGAAAAGTATGTGAACATCATGCTCGACAAGGCTTTTAAGACCGTATTTGGTGAAAAGCAGGTAGCAATCGACTTTATCAACGCCACGCTCGAGGGCGAACGCCGGGTAAAAGACCTGACCTATCTCGATAAAGAAATCCAACCCGAAGTAATAGAACAGCGCACGGTGATCTTCGATCTCCTTTGCGAAGATGCGGACGGGAGCAAATTTGTACTTGAAATGCAGAATTGTCCCCAACATTATTTCTTTAACCGTGGATTTTATTATATTTGTCGACTAGTCTCTCGTCAGGGAGAGAGCGGAGCTGACTGGAAGTATAGCTTGCTTCCGGTATATGGCATCTACCTGTTGAACTTTAGTCTGCCTGAATTTCAGAGTTGGCGCACCGATGTGGTGCTGGCCAATGAGGCGACAGGTAAAACTTTTGGCGAGGTCAAACTGAAACAGATTTATCTGTCGTTCGATCTGTTCAATCTAAGAGAAGAGGAATGCAAAACGCCTCTTGAAAATATGGTTTATATATTGAAGAATATGAATTTATTTGATATGTCTCCGTTTAAGGAGAAAAACGATGCTTTCAAACGCCTGCTCGACGTAGCAAACCTGAATGCAATGACTTCTCACGAACGGGCAGTTTACGATGAGAACCTGAAGATTTATCGCGACTGGCGCAATACACTGGAATATGCGGTGGAAGAGGCTGAAATGAAAGGTTTGAAAAAAGGAAAAGCAGAAGAACAACGCCAGATTGCTGCAAATTTTAAAAAGCAGGGGGTTAATGTCGAAACAATCGCTCAATGTACCGGTCTGTCTGTCGAAGAAATAGATGAATTGTAGTTTATTTATGAGATATTGAATCAACAAAGTGTTCCGAATCCTCGGAACATTTTGTTGATTTCTTGTTTTAGTTATTATACAGTTAATTCCATACCCGTTGTTCCGGTAATCCGGTCGAGTTCTTTTTGGTTTTGGATATTATTTTGGTTAGGATGTATTTTATGCTGGATCCGTCGATGAGGGGATTGTCTATATTTTCAGTTTTGACTTCGATAACGTATTCGTAACCTTCCTCGTATTCGAAACCTTCGATCGGAGAGTACATAAACTCCCAGTTTTTGCTATCTCCGGTTTTTACCAGGTAACAGTTTATGGGACCTTCTCCTATTCCGATACGGGTTTCTGAGGCAATTGTCAGCAGTTCTGTCTGATCGTCTGTACAGGCTGTTAATGCTAAAAAGAGTGTGAGCGCTAAAAATAGAATTTTGTTCATACGTTGAATTTGTTTGTTGATTGTTAAAGATGCTTCATTACTATTATAATGAAACCGGATAGCAAAAAGTTGCATGAGGATAAAAAAGATTTTTTTCAGTTATTAATCCCTGCAAATTATCTATTTTTGCACCCCGGTAATAGTATTGGAAAAATGAAGGCAAAAGGAACCGTTTTCGGGATTGTTTCAGCAGTGAGCTATGGTATCAATCCGTTGTGCGCATTACTTCTTTATGAAGTAGGGGTGAATGTCGATTCAGTGTTGTTCTATCGCTATGTGCTTGCGGCGGTGATTCTGGGGCTGATGATGATGGCGAAAGGAATCTCTTTCGGGGTGAATAAGACGGAACTGGCTTCGCTGGCCGTTCTAGGTGTTTTGTTTGCCATCTCTTCTCTTTCCCTGTTTTCCAGTTTTCATTATATGGATGCAGGTATTGCCTCCACAATCCTGTTTGTCTATCCGGTGATGGTGGCGGTGATCATGGCGGTGTTTTTCAAGGAGAAGGTTTCTTTATTGGTTGTTTTTTCCATTTTGCTGGCTTTTACCGGTATCGCGCTGCTCTGTCAGGGAGATGGAGGGCATGCGTTGAGTATGATCGGCATCCTGCTGGTTATGCTTTCCTCGCTGACCTATGCCGTTTATATAGTGACGGTTAACCGGTCCGTACTGAAAACGATGTCGCCGATAAAGCTGACCTTCTATGTCTTGCTGTTCTGTGCATTGACGATTATTGTACATTCAGACTTCGGCTCGGGACTGCAAATGCTGACGACTCCCTATATGTGGGGAATCGCGATCGCTCTGGCTATCATTCCGACAGTAATATCCCTGGTGACGATGGCTCTGTCCGTTCATTATATAGGTTCTACCCCGACAGCTATATTAGGCGCTTTGGAGCCGGTGACAGCTGTTACGATCGGGGTTACCGTATTCGGGGAGCACTTGACTCCCCGGTTGATTGTCGGTATGTTTCTGGTGATTGTTGCGGTCACCCTGATTGTTGTCGGTAAATCGGTTCAGCAGTTGGTGCTTCGCCGGGTCTTTCACCGTTATTGAACGATATTTCCTTCCATGAAAACATTTTCGCAATCCTGTGTCTTTATCAGATTCGATATTTCAGCAGGAGTAGGGGACAGGAACAGGTTGTCCGTGATTTTTAATCCGTCGACTGATTTGGCGAAGATAGCGTTTGTACCTGTCAATTGGAAATGGTTGTTCGTTATGGCGATGTTGCGGTGAACATAGCCTTCGTTGCGGTCGTTTTCCGGAGAAATGAGGATGACCGGTCCGCCGCATTCCATGAAATTGTTGTTGCGGATGGTTACATCGCGTACCATACCTGATTCGAACCAACTACGGGCGTCGTCGGCTATCAGGATACCACTCATTTGCATACGAAAGAAGGTGTTGTTCTCTATCAATACCTTGCGACGGGTCGAAACAAGGATTCCGCGTGTCGGTATGCGGGCAAAATAGTTATTGTGAATGAGGACTTCCGGTGTATAGGTTACGTTTTCAACGACCAGTTCTTTTTTATCCCGGATCGTTTGGGGGATATTCCTGTCGAGGGTTATGAGTATTTCCCGTTCATTTTTCATTTCCGCCTTTTTTACCTTTGCAGGTGCAAGGCTCATCAGCGAATGGGCATCGATAAATTCGATCTGGTTGCCGGGAAGGAACGATTGGAAGCCATATGTCTGCGGGTGCATGTATTTTACTGATACCTGGTTGGGGGCCGGGTAGCCGGTGACAGCCAGATGGGTTCCGTGTATATTGATTGGATCGTCGTGTGCTCCGAGGAAACGGGAGTTTTCAATCGTGATCTTACCTTTGCAGCCTGACATCTGTACGAAATCGGCAAAACCGGCACAGGTACGTCCGCTTCCGGCTTCCGGTTCGAATGTCAGATTCCGGTAAGTGATATTTTCTGTCATTTGCCCGACAATGCCGAAGTTTCCCAGGAATGCCAGATGTACCCCTTCCAAAGTGACGTTTTTACTATATTGGATAAGTCCGCAAGCCTGGTCACGGATACCGTCACGCATCTGGAATACCGTACCTTGTTTGGCCTGTGGCGGGGTGTCATATACGAAACGGAGCAGGTTGGTGTCCAGCTCTATTGCCTTGCGAAGGCCGGAAAGCGGCGACCAGCTACGCCAGGTTATATCTTTTTCTTTGTCATAGCTTTGAGCGATACCTCCGGATAGTTCCCAGTTGTCACCGACAAAAGCAAAATGTCCGTCTTTGATGGTGTAGCGTGATTGCGGGTGGATGCGTACGGTCATAAAGTTTTCGCCCACTTCCGTAACGGTCAGTTCCGGGACGGTGGGGTCGGAAGCTGTAACGGTAAAGTCCCGTAAAGTGATATTTTCGCACTGGTCGATTACGAAGCTGGTCATTTCGCCATGGGTGACGAAACGGGCTCCCTGACCGTCTATTGTCACGTTTTTCAGGTCTTTCAACCACAAACCGATATGTTTTGTCTGATCGGGGTTTTCTTTTTCGGAGGCCGTATTGGAGATATGGTAAAGGATCTGTGACGAACTTTCGCGATGGAGGTTATAATCTGCATTTTGCAGTTTGATGACAACCGCTTTCCCGTTATAACTCCGGGCCTGTTCGATTGCAGCCTGGATTTTCTTTGTCATATCTCCGTTTTCCGGGGCAATCCGGATTACATGTTGTGCGTTTGCTATGAATCCCGAAAAGAGACATAGTGCAATAAGGATCGTTTTTTTCATGGTGTAATTAAGAATTTAGAATAATAAATTGGCGCAAAAGTAAGAAATAATGCGTCAATATTGTCGGATTACTGCCGGTTTTACGAATAGAACATTATTTGAAATAGTATTTTACCAGACAGAGATTATCGTCTTCCTGTAAGTTTTTTATTTTACTGAACTCTTCCGGCGAAAGAATATTATGCAATGTCCCGATCTCCTCCGGTGAAACGATGCTGATCATATATTCATCGGTGAAAAGACTTGTTTTCTTGATCTTTGCGCCTCCTTCCAACGTGTCGAAAACAAAGGATTTCCCATCTTTTTTGCGGTAGAAAACATTACGCCATTTATCTATGTTCCAGGTGTTCAGGACTGTGTAATAATAGTCTTTGTTTTGAAACTGCCGGAAGAAAAAGTAGGGAACTTCGTGTGAGTCTACCAATTGAGGAAATACATTGGGATCTTCTTTTATTCTTTCCTTAAAGGGTTCAAGGTTGATATTGCCGGAACCGAAGTCCCATTTATATGCTAATTCTACGGCCTCTTTCGTGAACCGGTATACCTCATTGGAATATTGAGTGGAAAAGTAATTTTCATTATTATATTTGTAAAAAACATCGATGCACATGTTGGTCATAAAATTGTCGTCTGTCGTTTTCCAGAAACCGCCGGCTATTTCCTCTGTGTTTGTATCATAGAATGTGATTAAGTTTTCTGTCGGATCGCCCGCTGTTGTCAGAGTCCAGTAAGCAATCAGCCCTTTGTCGATTTCTATCATATCCGTCTGTCCTCCGCCTCCTGGCAGCAGGTGCCTTTTTATGAATTGCCCGTCTGTTGTATAAGTGTGTATGGCTCCCATCGGACTTAACATATGAATAAGGTTCTCTTCCGAATTGACAATGACTTCATAGATCATATTATATTCACCCGGACCGTTACCGGTCTTGTCTATTTTAGATAGAAATTTGCCTTGTTTATCAAAACAGAAAAGTATGCCCATCTCCCTGTCATCATCGAGAATATAATATTTGTTACCAGCTTCGATCACTCGTCCGATCGTTTTGAGCAGGCATTGTTCGTTTGTTTCCAAAGGGATCACTTCTATCTTTTTGAACAGGGTGGAGGCTACCAGATCTTTGGGAGAGAGTTCTACCTGCAAAATTTTCTGTTCCGTTTTGCTGTTTTGTTTGTTACAAGAGAGTAGTAACATACAGAGAAGTGATATGAAAAAGTATTTATTCATGGCAGTACTTGATTTTATTCATTGGGCTAATGTAAGTAATATTTTTTATTTTTGTATTCAAACACGGGGTTATTATGGAAGAGAAGAAAACAGGTCTTTGGAAGGTTTTTAAAAATAAGATAAATACCTTTCTTCACAATAAAGAGTTGAAGGAGAAATTGTATGTGATCATTTTTGAATCGGATACGCCGAAAGGGAAATTATTCGATGTCTTTCTGATCGGTTTCATCATTATGAGTGTTCTGGTGGTCATCCTGGAGAGTGTGGTCACTTTTTCCGACCATTTCAGGTTGGCGCTTCAGATACTGGAGTATGTGTTCACTGCTTTTTTTACTTTCGAATATCTGGTGCGTATTTATTGTTCGCCGAAGCCGAAGAAATATATTTTCAGCTTTTTCGGTATTGTCGATTTGCTGGCAACCTTGCCGTTGTATCTGGGATTCCTTTTTACCAGTGCACGTTATTTACTTATTATCCGGACATTCCGCCTGATCCGTGTCTTTCGTGTGTTTAAGCTGTTTAACTTTCTGGAGGAGGGGAATTTACTGTTGGTGTCCCTGCGGTTGAGCAGCCGGAAGATTTTTGTTTTCTTCTTTTTTGTACTGATCCTGGTGACTTCGATCGGTACGATCATGTTTATGGTGGAAGGTACGCAACCCGATACTCAATTCAATAATATTCCCAACTGTATTTACTGGGCGATTGTAACCATGACGACCGTGGGATATGGAGATATAACCCCAGTGACTCCTGTCGGCCGTTTTATCTCGGCTTGTGTGATGCTGATCGGTTATACGATCATTGCTGTACCTACGGGTATCGTTTCTGCCACGATGATCAAGGAACACCGGAGGCGGAGCGAATTGAGATGCCCCCATTGTTTCCGCACTGGACACGAGGAAGAAGCTAAATACTGTAAATACTGTGGTGGAAAGTTAGATGAGTTTTCATGATTTTTCCTATATTTGCGCTTTAAGAAGGGGGAAGGAATATGAAAAAAGTATCTATGAAAACACTACTGGCTACTATTGTGGTCGCATTATTTATTACACTGTTTTTTGTTGGCGGAGCGTATTGCCTATATACTCAGGTGGCAGATCCGGCTTTGTTTATCGTCGCTTTAGGGATTGCCTGGGCGGTTTCGTTATGGCTGTTATTGTCTACTGTTTTCAGTAAAAGACGGAAAGTATTCGTTTCTTTTCATTTTCATGACAGGAGTCTGTTAGTCTTTTGATCCGCTGTTAATATCTTTCCAGGTATCTTTTACAACATACCATATTACACATACGATCATAACCAGCATGATCGCACTGCCGCCTACACTGATAATTGTTTTTATATATTGATCCATTTTTTCCGGTGTTAGATTTATAAATGCTGTTATTTGATTGGCTAAAGATAGGAATAAGAATATCAATAATTTGAGTTTTGTCGAAAGAATGATGCTGTGTCCGGTAAATTTACGTTTTATATCGTATGATATTATCTGTTCTTAAATAATATCTATATTTGCGATATGATAGAGGTCGATCGGGAATCTGAATATCTGGAAAAATTGGGGCAGGGGGATCATAAGTCCTTCGATGCCTTGTTTATGTTGTACCATCCGCGGGTAAAGAACTTTCTCAAAGGTTTCATTAAGGATGAGGAAGAGGCGTGCGATATGGCGCAGGATATTTTCTTCAAGGTTTGGACAAATCGGGAAAGCATTTCTAAGGTCAGTTCCCTGAAAGCCTATTTATTTCGTATGGCTCGTAATATGGTCTACGATTATTATGAACACAGTCTTGTAAAAGAATCTTACGAACAGAAACTACAATCTTCATCCTCTGCTTATACCGACCTGATAGAAGAGGATATCTATGCAAAAGAATTATCGATACTGATCGATATTGCTATCGAACAAATGCCGGAGCAACGCCGGCGTATTTTTAAGATGAGCCGGAAAGAAGGGTTATCGAATGAAGAAATTTCACAGAAGTTGCAAATTAATAAACGGACTGTTGAAAACCATGTAAGTCAGGCGTTGGCTGATCTTCGCGAAGTCGTGCGCGGCACTTTTTTTATTACTTTTTTGAAAAAAATCCCTTTTTGACCGTGTGTGCTTGCTCTTTGTCTCGTCTTCAATATAAACAGGGGATAAAATGGCGAATAAAACGATACATACATTAATCACTAAATTCTTCGGAAATGATCTTCCGGATGCAATCCAGATGTCTTTCCGGAAGTGGTTTGTCAGTGGAACCCATCAGCAGGAAAAGGAAGAGGCTATGCGGGAACTTTGGGAACAGGTTCCGGCAGAAGCAGACGGTCGGACTGTACAGGAACTGGACAGGTTACACCATCGTATGGAAGCAGTTGCCCGTCCGGTAGCCAGGCGATCTATGTATCAGCAGGCTCTTCGAGTTGCCGCCATATTACTGTTACCTCTGATCGGTGCTGCCAGTGCCTGGTTTGTGATGCAGGGCGAGCCGAAGGTTATAGAGCCGGAATGGACGGAATGTTTTGTGCCGAACGGCGAGAGAAAGCAAATTACTTTATCGGATGGTTCTGTGGTATGGCTGAATTCTGGATCGCTACTGGTATATGCCGCAAAGTTTGAAGGTAACAAACGTGCTATTTACCTGAATGGGGAAGCGAGTTTTAATGTCGCTAAAGATCCGGAAAAACCTTTCATTGTAAAGACAAGCCATATGGATGTGGAGGCGCTGGGGACGGTATTTAATGTAGAGGCTTATTCGGATTCGGAGTTGACCGTAGCAACGTTGGAGGAAGGGAAGGTCCGTGTAAGTACCGACCTGACAGCGGATAAGCCGATCATTCTCCACCCGGATGAGCAGGTCGTATATAACAGTTTATTGCGGACCGTTTCCAAAGAAGTTGTCGATGCCGGCAAAGTCATGCAGTGGAAACACGGATATCTCACCTTCCAGGGGGCTTCGTTCGATTATATCGTGAAGACGATAGAAAGGCGTTTCGATGTGACGATCAATTATGAGACCGGCAAGTTTGCAGGACGTAGTTTCACAATGAAATTCCGGCCGGATGAAGGCTTGAACCAGGTACTGGATATTCTGAAAGAAATGGTGAACGGATTAAATTACAGGATTAAAGATAATGTGATATACATAAACTAAAAAACGGAGGATACATTATGAAAAAAAGAACCCGGGAAGACGACGCCAATCAGAACTCCCCGGATTTGAAATCGTGGTGAACACCAATTAATAAATCGCCTGAAACAGGTGGTAAATAATATAGTATTCAACTTTAAAATCTAATTTTACAAAGGTATGGAAATAAACCTGAAAACACAATGGAATAAACTGAATAGTTTGTTCCGGGTAGCAATAATACTTTTTCTTTTCCTTTTTTCGCAATTTACGGTTATATGGTCTCAGACCATAACGTTTTCCGAAAATAGTCTGACAATCAAAAAAGCGTTTGCCGAGATCGAGAAACAGACAGACATGTCGGTTGACTATGATGAATCGGTTTTGAATATTCATAAGAAGATAGAGCTTGGAACTGGTAATAAAAATCTGGATGAAACATTAAATCAGATTTTACAGGGAACAAATTGCTCCTATGTAATTAAAAATAATCATATTGTTATTTCTGCCGAGAATAAAAAGCAGGAAAAGGAGAGTCTGGTGGTAACCGGGACAATCACAGATGAACATGGCGAACCGATTATCGGTGCGAATGTGATGGAAAGAGGAACAACAAATGGTTGTATCTCCGACATCGACGGCAATTATTCATTAAGCGTAAAAGGAAATTCGGTCCTTTTATTTTCCTATATCGGATATATATCCAAAGAAATAGCCGTGAATAACCAAAAGATGATAAATGTGAGATTGATGGAAGACACACAAAAACTGGAGGAAGTGGTTGTCGTAGGTTATGGTGTTCAGAAAAAGGTAAATCTTACCGGTGCTGTTTCTGTTGTGAAAGGGGAAGAGATGACTAAACGTCCTGTTACCAATGCAACTTCCATGTTACAGGGGCAAGTTCCGGGTTTGCGTGTCGTAAACGGTTCCGGACAGTCGGGTAATAATAAAGTGAGTTTGCGGGTTCGCGGACAAGGCACGTATTCCGATGCTGGCTCCGATCCTCTGGTGCTGATCAACGGTGTTCCGGGAGATCTGTCAAATCTCGATCCGAATGCGATAGAAAGCATATCGGTATTGAAAGATGCCGCTTCTGCTGCTGTATATGGTGCGCGTGCGGCTAATGGTGTAGTATTGGTGACAACGAAAACGGGTATAAATAAAAAGACATCGATCAGTTATTCCGGAAACTTTGCTATTTATTCTCCGACACGTATGCTGAATGTCGTTACCAATTCCGTGGATTATATGAATTTATGGAATGAGGCTAAAGCGAATTCCGGTATTTCTTCGGGTTTGTATCCTCAGGACATTATTGACCAGTATAAAAATGCTAAACCGGGTGATCCGGAATATCCTAATTATGATTGGTTGGGAGAACATATCCACAGCACGTTCTCACATAATCACAATGTTGCTGTTTCCGGCGGATCGGATAAGATGTCATACAATGTATCTATGTATTATGCCGATGAAAACGGAACAATGGACGGACACGGATATAAGAAGTATAATTTTACGGCAGATCTGCAGAGCCAGATAACCAAATGGATGAAATTCGGTTCGTATGTGGGATTTATGAGAGGGGACAGAAAACGTCCTTATGAGGGAGGCACAGATGGCAGCTTTACTTCTATTTTTGCACAGGCACCTACTTATGCACCTCAACGTTCCGACGGTTCTTGGGTGTACAAGGCTTATCCGTGGGAAAGTAATAACAAGAATGTGATTGCTTTGGTCGGTAATGATGCATTACGTAAAAATACGAGTTATGATGTGAATGCACAGGCCTGGTTGACAATAGATATTGTTAAAGGGTTGTCCTGGCATACAAAGGGAGCGGTTCGCATGATCGCAGAAAGAGAGAAAGAATGGCGTCCGTTGGTAAAACTTTATAATTATCATTCCGGTGAATATATGAATGAACTGGATGTGGGTGCAAAAGGTCTGAATTCGAATGATTATCATACATTCTATACTTATCTGTATTCTTATTTGAAGTATGATGTGTCAACAAAGGACCAGAATCATAATTTCGGTTTGCAATTGGGTTATTCCCAAGAAACAAATGATTATGATTGGCTGAAGGGATATAGAAAAGATTTTCCGTTCCCGTTGACAGAGATTGATGCCGGTTCGAAAGAATTACAGGAGGCAGAAGGAAATCTAGAGCAATGGTCGTTAATGGGTATTTTCGGACGTTTCAATTATAACTATAAAGAGCGTTATTTGTTTGAGGCTAACTTTCGTTATGATGGTTCTTCCCGCATTAATCCTGACGACAGATGGGGTATATTCCCTTCTTTCTCTGCCGGTTGGAGAATGACAGAAGAACAGTTTATGCAGGATTTGCATTGGTCATGGTTGAATAGTTTGAAGATCAGGGCTTCCTGGGGACAGTTGGGTAATCAGAATATTGGTATATACCTTATCAGGCAGTCATGGAAAATGAGGGAAACTATACATTTGATAATTCTTCTTTGTCGACCGGTTATGCACAAACCAAGTATGCAAACCGGAATATAACATGGGAGACAACTACCGTTACTGATATAGGTTTGGAGGCAACAGTATTCAATGGTCTTAATGTTACGCTTGACTGGTATAAAAAGAAAACAAAAAATATTCTCCGGGATGCCCAGGTTACAGGGGCTTTAGGATTGGATGCACCTGTTATAAATAACGGTGAGATGGAGAATAAAGGCTTTGAAATTAATGCGCAGTATGTAAATAATATTAAAGGCGGTCTTTTCAAGGGGTTAAATTATAATGTAGGTTTCTATTTTGATCGTAACAGAAACAAGGTGACAAAGTTTGGTACTGATGAAATATCCGGACATTATCTGCGTCAGGAAGGTTTGCCTTACAATTCTTATTATATGCTGGATTGTATTGGTATTTTTAGGGATGAGGATGATGTGAAAAATTCACCCAAACAGTTTAATGATAATACATTGCCGGGCGATCTGAAATATCGTGATGCTAATAATGACGGTGTGATAGATAATGATGACCGTGTAGTGATTGACGGACGATTCCCTAAATTTGAGTATGCATTTAATTTGTCTGCCAGTTGGAAGGGATTTGACGTTTCTCTTCTGCTGCAAGGTGTTGAAGGAAAGAAACATTATGTTACGGATTGGGGATTACAGCCATTCCGTCAGGGTAGTGCTCCGACAATTGACTATGTAAAATATCGCTGGACAGAGGATAATCCGGATAACGCAAAGTATCCGAGAATGTATTTTGATGATTTCGGCGGTAGCAAGAATACAAGGAAGAATTCTTACTTTTTGAAAGATGCTTCTTATTTGCGTCTCAAGAATCTGACAATAGGCTATACTATTCCTGTAAAGTTGACAAGGAAAATGTTGGTTGAAAGGATACGTATATTCTTCTCCGGTGATAATCTGGCGACAATTACCAATTACCCGGAATTGGATCCGGAAAGAGAAGAAGACGGTCGTTTTGTTGCTTATCCGCAAAATAAGATTTGTTCATTTGGTATTAACGTCCAATTTTAATTCGATATGGTTATGAAGAAAGCTAAATATTATTTGCTGCTGGCATTAGTTGTTATCATGAGCGGATGTGATGATTTTCTGGAAAAGAATCCGCCGTCCAAACCTCGGAGAATACATTCTGGAAACAAAAAAGCGATTTGGATATGGCTCTGACCGCCTGTTACGGGACAATGACGAAATTTAGCCATGGTTATTTCTCATTCGGTACTCCTCAATGGGATAGCTTTGTTGATAATTGTCATAGTGTGGGTGAAGGAATCACTTTTGATGTATTCCAAGGAAATATAGACCCGTCGACTGTAGGCATAATTCAAGATGTATATAAAGGTTCGTATGTCGGGATTACCCGTATGAATTTATTTCTTTATCAATTGGACCGGTACGAAAATACCGACTTATCGGAAGCAGAGAGAGATTTTTATAAAGGACAAGTACTTTTCCTTAGAGCATTTTATTATTCATTCTTGTATAGATGTTACGGAGATGTACCTTTGATCCTTGAACCCCTCGATCTTGAAACACAATATCAGCCGAAAGTTGAAGCTGCAAAAATCTTAGAACAGATCTATTCGGATCTGGATGATGCCATTGGGCTGTTGCCGGACAATACCTATTTGGAATTACCCGGAAGAGTGACAAAAGGTGCGGCTCTTGCTTTAAAGGTCAGAATTATGTTATATGACGCATATAATGACAACGGAAAAGCTGACATTGGAAAAATGGGAAATATACTGACTGTGGCTGAGCAAATAAAAGGCTATTCGTTAAGTAATGATTTTGAAAGCATTTTTCAGGGTGCAGGGCAGGAAACGAATACAGAGATCATTTTCTCGACAAAATATCTGGCTCCCAATAATTGGCATACGAGTGATCTGTGGTTTGGCGCATGGTTACGTTGTGCTCCTTTGACAAACCTGGTGAGTGAATTTGAGTTTAAAGACGGTACCTCTTTTTCTACGGAAAATCCGTTATATAATCCGGAAAACCCGATCGAAAACCGAGATCCCCGTTTGGATATGTCCACTTTTTATCAGCAATTGGTTATGGGAGATGTCGAACAGCCTGTTACGGGCGTTTTGCCGACCGGTTACGGACTGAAGAAATTTGTAACCCGCGACAAGACGCAGTATCCGATCGGGTATAATACGCGTAGTGATCAGGACTGGGTACATTTCAGATATGCCGAAATATTGCTGGCTATAGCAGAGGCAGAGAATGAAGTAAATGGCCCGACTCAGAAAGCGTATGATGCGATTAACAGTATTCGTGCCCGTAAAGGCGTTGATATGCCGCCGTTGCCAACAGGTTTGAATCAGACACAGATGCGTGAAAAAATACGTCATGAAAGACGGATAGAATTAGCATTTGAAGGGCATCGCTATTTTGATCTGAAACGATGGCGTATTATTGGAGAAATTATGAATAACTTTGACGAGCCGACATTGCCATTGTATAAATCTGTATTTGAAGATCGTTTTTATTTGTGGCCGATACCGCAGAGTGAGATCGACAAAAACAATGGCGTTTTGGTTCAGAACCCGAATTACAAATAAAACAGTTCCTATGTTTAAAATCGGAAAAGACGGATAGCACGAGATAGCACTACAAAAGCTATACCATTTTAGTTAACTTTGTATTGTATCAAATTCATTATTAACTAATAACGATATAGCTTATGAAAACAGTACGAAGTAACGAA
>NZ_QSDP01000092.1:0-26148 GCF_003463685.1 Parabacteroides sp. AM58-2XD | reverse complement strand
TGACCTCAAAGGTATGATTTCAAATCGTCGCGCCTAAAAAGTAGTATCTAATAGACTATATTTCAATTATTTCAAAGAACTATTTATCCACTTTTACGGGACAGTAATGTTATCATTACTCAAATATACTGTCGTAACCTGCCTTGATTATTATATATGTACATAAAAATGTGATTTCTCCATTTTCAAGCGATTTTTTTATGGAAGATATAATGAAACCTGTAACCTTTTCTAAGAAGCTGCGTCAAACTTATAAACGAATTAGTAAAAACATTTAATACTTACTGCTATGATGGATTTTATAATGGTTCCGCTGATCGTCGGAATAGTTTGTGCCGGTATTTACGGCTTGTTTGAATTGTTTGTACGTAAAAAAGAACGTTTGGCTATTATTGAGAAGATCGGGGATAAACTGGAGCCTTCCGCTTTCGATGTGAAGATCGGTTTACCTCGTCTGGCTACTAATTTCTCTTTTAGTTCTTTGAAAACCGGATGTTTGCTGGCAGGAATCGGATTGGGGTTGCTGGTCGGATTTATTATCTCTGTGTTTCTTGCAGACTCTAGTCTTGATAATTGGTGGCGGCGTGAATTGATCAGTACGGTATATGGTGCATCAGTATTGTTGTTTGGAGGAATCGGGCTGATTCTAGCTTTTATTATTGAATTGAAGTTGTCGAAAGATAAGAATAAATAATTCGGGGAGTTGTGTGTTAGATAAGGGTGGGGGTATACTTCCATCCTTATTTTTTTGTTTATTGTGGCATATTACTTACTTTTGATAAATTATTAATCCTTTGATTTGACTGATTATGAAAACAAGACTCTTACTTTTTCTGATGATTTGCCTCAGTGTCGCTTGTACAAAGCAAAGCCGCGTTATTGATTATCCGGTTATTGATAATAAAAATACAACAACCATGGAAGTCTACCGGGTGGAGCTGACAGATACGGCAACGATTCTCTATGCAGAAATGTACAACCGTCCGAATTATTGGGTTCGCCTCTCTTCGGGTGCCTATCTGGAAGGTGTTACTTCGGGAAAGAAATACAAATTACTGAAATCGTCCGATTTTGAACTGGATAAGGAGGTTTATATGCCCGAATCCGGCAATTCTCCGGCTACGTTATTCTTTGAGCCGGTAGATGAGAATGAAGAAGCCATCAGTTTCATCGAAGGATCGGAAAAAGGTGATTTCCATATCGAAGGCATACATTTGAAAAAGCAGCCTGCTCAACCCGGTACTTTTGAATGTGTACTGGAAGGAGAAGTAATAGACCGCCCTGAAAGTTCCCGCCTGACATTGATACGTGCCGGGAAAGATATGCGTACTACCCCGTTTATTTCTATCCCTGTCAGATGGTAAATTCAGTTATACACTGACTGCGGATGAAAACGAAACCTACGAACTGGTTTTCTGGGAAGAGCACTTGAACGGTTCCTGGCGTCCGACCTATTTTATCTCCGAGAAAGGGACTTTACATTTCACTCTTTACCCGATGGAACACCGTCCGCATAGTGTCTTACAGACAGAATCCGCTTTGAATAAAGAAGAAATCCGTATGCAGGAGGAAATGGAGAAATTGTATCCTGTGAACCAATTGGAAAAGGACCGGGATGCCCTGGATCAGGAGGAACGCTATTATTCAAAAGAAATGTATGATTTAAAGAAACGTATATCTGCTGCGAAAACGGACGAAGAACGGAGAACGCTTTATCCGGAATATGACCGTTTGAACAAAGCCGGAAAAGAATTCTCAGAAGAAGGCATTGCGCTGAATAAGAAGTATAAAGAATATTTTGAGGGCATTCGGCAATGGAAACTCGATTATATGCAAAAAGAACCGACATTGAACGGCTTATGTATTTTGAAACAGATGCTTGACCGCGCTATTATGATGGCCCGCTATAGTCCGGGTGAGGAAGATGTTTCCGTCTATCAGGATATATTTGAAAACAAGTATAAAGAAAAATTCTCTTCCCATCCTTATATCACGGATATGGAGCGTATCATTGCGAGTTTGAATGTAAAGGTTGGAGGTTCTTACATTGACTTTTCCGCCCCGGACCTTGAAGGAAATATGGTAAAACTTTCGGATCAGATAAAAGGAAAAGTAGCTTTAATCGACTTATGGGCTTCCTGGTGCGGACCGTGCCGCCGTTTGTCATCCAGCATGATCCCTATTTATGAAGCATTTAAAGACAAAGGATTCACCGTAGTCGGCATTGCCCGTGAAAATAATAACACGGATGCCATGAAAAAGGCAATCGAACAGGACAAATACCCCTGGTTGAACTTAGTCGAACTGAACGATAAAGGAAATATCTGGGAAATGTACGGTGCCGGTAACAGTGGCGGCTGCACCTATCTGGTAGATAAGGATGGAAAGATCCTCGCAATCCATCCTTCGGCAGAAGAGGTGACTAAGATTTTGACAGAGATGTTACCTTGATCATAATGCGGACTTCTTTTTCCGGATGGGAAATGATTGACAGATCATGCTTGTTCGGGAAAAGAAGTTCTAATTTATCATAGATGCTTTGTAATCCATATCCGGGAATGAAGCCTGGCTTGAAAGGGGCTCCGGAATCTTTTACTGAGATAATGAGCCGGTTGTTGTCTTTTCTAATGACAATCCGTATAAGAATAGAATTCAAATCTACATTCCAACCATGCTTGATGCTGTTTTCTACAAGTGGCTGAAGTAACATTCTGGGAATAAGTTCTTTTTCACATTCCGTATCGCATTCTATTTTATAATCTAATTGGTTCCCGAAACGTATTTTCTCTATATCCAGATACGTGTTTATCATTTCGATCTCTTCTGAAACACAGATTAAATTTGTCTGCTCCTTATTAATGCTGTATCTGAAAAAACGAGAGAGGCCAATGCCATTTGTCTGGTTTTTTCTCCATCGACGAGAGCGAGTCCGGCAATCGTATTGAGAGAATTGTATAAGAAATGAGGATTTATTTTAGCATGAAGAGCTTCCAGTTGAGCATGGATCAGCTCTTTCTCTAGGATAGTTTCTTTTATCTTACGTTGTTTCTTTTCTTCCGCTTTTTCCAGTAGGTAAGTATAGAAGTACCAGGAAGCAATTAATATAATGGAAAAGATCACAGTTGTTTCCAGCATCTCATCAAAATGACCGGGAATAAAACTATAACTTCCGTCAGGAAATCTTTCTGTAATGATTTTAGTGATTTGATAATTTCCGGCCAAGGCTATAATGGTTAATGTACCCATGAGTAAACCTCCGGTAAGTAAAGTTTCAAGAATTATCCTCCATTCTTTATTGAGTCGGTATAGTTGGTCTGCAATAAGATGAAAAAGAATGTAAGAGAAAAAGAGTGAAATGACTAGTTTTATGCTAATAGGGTCATTGTATTTTTCCAGGCATATCACCTGGCCTCCTAATAAAATCAGTATAAAACTGAGTCTGTTAAGCCATTTGTTGGAGATGACTTTTTTGAGAATGAAAGATAGAAAGGGATAAATGATAATAGCAGTTGTTATTATAAATATCATTCCTTCTACATAGTAACTCATTGTATGTCCGTTATTCATTGCTTACTTGTTTTAATTGTTCAACGACTTTTTCCAGATTATCGGGGGCGGCAGCTTTTTCTATCGCTATTTTTCCATCTTTTCCGATGATTATAAATTGTGGAATGGCTAACATCCCTTTATTTCCCAGTGATGCATAGAGAGACTTGGCCAATGTGATTCCTGCCTGTAGGTGGTATCCCTCCAGTTTATAATAATGAACCATCTTCTCCCATTTTCCCCGGTTTTCCGGACGGTCCAGTGAAATATATAAATAGATAATGTCCATATCTTTAGTCGCATTTTTTAATGCCTCACTATATGCAAACATTTTCTGGCAAGGACCGCACCAAGTTCCCCATAAATCGATATAGACGATTTTCCCTATGAAAGGATGTACGGCTTCTTCCAGTTTTTTTAGTATGGTATCTGTGGGAAGAATGGTTATATTGTTGGAAGTTTCCGGTATATGATGAAATTGTCTGATTTTCTCTATTTCAGGAGATAATATGCCGATGAATTTGCTTTGTGGAAACTCGGAACAGAACTGATCGTAAAGGGAAGGTGTGTCTTCACTGAAATCACGTTGAAAAAGATCGTTATATATCAAACTGGCCCAGGCATATTCCAGGTATTTCCCTGTTCTCTTCTTTTTATATTCATTCAAAAGAAATGTATTGATCTTGTCCCTGTCTATATCTTGTGGGGAATGTTTTTCAATAATGAAGTAATTAATGGTTGCGTTCATATATAGCATTCGTTCATATTCGGAATAGTAAAGGTTTGCTTCTTCTTGGAAGTCAAACGAAAGTTGTTTTTTTATCTCTTTAAGCCATTCGTCGGTTATTTTTCGATTGTTGTAGAGGTTCAATATCTTTTTATAAAACAAATGTGTGAACATGCAATTTATAATATGACTCTGATTATGAATAAAATCGGAAGATACGTTTTGACCTTTAAGGAAAGTTATTAATTCGGCCTGTTTGTTATTGACAATCTGTGTAAATTCTTTCAGTGAATCGACCGCGTGAAGTTCATGATGCTTGGAATAGGAAATGCTGTGGCAATACTCTTCTGTTTTTTGTATTTCTTGCAAGCATTGATTATAAATGGTATTGGTCCCGGAAAAGAAGGGTTGGTTATTTCGGATCCGGATTGTATCGTGGCTGTCTTTTGTCAGATAGACACGAAAAGATAAACGATCTTCTGTCAGAAGATTGAGGACTACTGGTTGTTGTACGGGTAAACTGACATGGAAGATTCCATCAGGTTCTGCCTGTTTCGTTTGAAATAATGTATAAAAAGGAAGATGTTCGCTATCTGAAAATTGATAGCTGATTTCTTTGTTTTCCTTTTCCGGAATGATGATGAGAGTTGCCTGTTGTCCTCTTAGTTGGCAGAAAAACAGAAGACAGAATAAAATGTAATAAAGTCTTTTCATTGTTTCATTCATTTAATTAATAGTAAGGCAAATCTAGCAGGTTAGAAGATGTTCTGAAAGTGAAATTCTTTGAACCTGAAAAAATGAAAGGCAAACCTGTATTATCGGACTGTAACTATAAATCGAGCTCTTCCCGGATCACTGTTATATAGCTGGTTCCGGTGGTTATATGGGTGTGAGGTTTATCACTCATAACCAGAATGAGCCGATTATTGAAATATTTATGTATCTCTTCTATCTTCTCTTTATTAACGATATATGACTTTTGGACACGTAGGAACGAGCTCGGAAGACGTTCTTCCAATTGACTCAGGTTGAGGTCGGATAAATACTCTTTACCTTCGTCTGTAAACAAAGAAACGTAACCGTCTGCCGATTTACAAAATGTAATATCGGAACAGCGGACCAATATGATTTTAGATTGAACATGGATAGGAATGGCGCTTGCTTTCTTTTGGTTTTTTTGAAATTGGGCGAACAGCTGATTTAATTCTGTATAATTGATAGCTGGCGATTTCAGGTTTAATCGCTTTAGTTTATGGATACATTGTTCGAAACGTTTTTCTTCTATAGGCTTTAACAGATAGTCGATCGAATTTTCATTAAAAGCCTGAATAGCATATTGATCATAAGCGGTGGAAAAGATAACGTAGGGTTGAGAAGAAAGTTGTTCCAGCACCTCGAAGCCATTCATATCCGGCATTCTGATATCCAGAAAGAGAAGTTCCGGTTTTAGTTTCTCACATAACGAAATAGCTTCTTTGCCGGAAAAGGCTTCTCCTGCAATTTGAATTGTATCTGCATGATTTTTGAGTAACTCTTTCAATGCGTAATGTGCGGCCGGTTCATCGTCAATCAATAGAGTGGTAAAAGGCATATCAGGAGGATTAGGTAATTGAACTATTCCCGGGATATACTCACCGGGAATAGTTGATATTTTATAAATAAATCTCTCCGAAAAACTCCGGACGGTGGAAGTCGGGGCTTGGGAGGTCTATCGGGTTCCAGCTGACAAAGTGGGGATATTCTGTATCGTCCGCACATTTGTAGAAATTGCCCAGGATTTTTTCCGGCAGGTTTTCCGGATCGAGTCCCATGAGCCTGAAGGGGATAGATACGACCAACTCCCAGGAGAATACACCTGTCTTTTCTGAAAAAGGTTTGTTCTCTATGGATGAATACCGACGGATAGAAGTGTATTCATCGGTGTTTAGTGATCTTTTGATATCACGCGACTGGCGGCGGGCAGCATCACAAGTCCCGATACAATTGAACTCGAAATTCATGTAGTTGTGATCATCGACCGTTTTCATGAAAAACTCGACACAACTATCTGTATAAACCGGGGAACCGTCTGAGCTGTGAACAGCCTTTAAAGAATTCCCTTTTACGAAATAACGGATATAAAGATTTTCATCCGTTCGCGCAATATCGAAAGCGACAATTGGTTTATAAGGGTATTCTTCCCAATTGATGACATCGATATACTCTCGCTGGGCTTTGTTTTCCAAGAGAAAACCGACTGATGATAAATCCAGCACATCCAGCGTTACTAAATAAGGTACTTTAAGCTTCTTCATGTTAATTATAGATTTGGAGCAACGGCAAATGGAAATATGAGGTGAGGAGCACCGATAATACTCCTACAATAGCCAATACAATGATGACTGTCCCTACAATCCGATTCAACAACCATATTCCCCGTACATTAAACCACTTTTTTAATTTCGCAACTATATATGTGATGCCGAACCACCAAAGGACGGCACCGATTCCTATGCAAACTATTCCTCCCACCAACATCCAGACTGAATGATCCGGTAACACAAATCCAAAACGTGCAAACAGTCCAATATATAGCAGCACGATTAATACGTTGCTAAAGGTAAGAAGAAAAGCTGTAATAAAGTCCTGTGTGAATGATAACTTTTTTTCACGTTGCTTTTTTAAGTTTTTTACAGGATTGGATTGGTATATGTAGTAACCGAAAAGACCGAGAACGATACTGCCCATTAGTTGGAGCGGCGCCTGGTTGGCTTCCACGAAGTTGACGACTACCCCCATTCCCAGGCAGGTCAGTGCCGCATAGATGACATCCGATAAGGCTGCTCCCAAGCCGGTAACGAAACCGTGCCAACGTCCTTTGTTCAATGTTCTTTGTATACACAGCATACCGATCGGACCCATAGGGGCTGATACAAGTACGCCTATCACAATTCCTTTACTAATAAGTCCCAGCATTATCCTTTTATTTTCTGCCAAATTGCCACAAAGATAATGCCTATTCCCTGATAAAAAAAGGTAAAAACATAAAAATGGCCCGGAACTTTCGCTTCGGACCATTGATTTATAGTCTAAATGGATAAAATCAGATTATTTCGGTTTGACAGTGTTGTTGCGCACGCCTTTCAGAATTTCCTGTAACTGATAAACGACTTCCGGACGTTTTTCGGCGAGGTTTTCCTGTTCGCCTACCTGTGTCATATCGTACAGTTGAGGAGTTTTGGAATAACCGGTCTCGATCTTCGGTCCCCAGGGTACCATTTTCGGTCCGTTGCTGGTTTCAATATATTTCCAGTCTTTTGTGCGGACAGACAACGTATGGTCGGATGCCTGTTCGATCACCCAGGGACGGTCGGCATTGTCTGTTCCCAGCAAGGTCCCCAGATAATTGTAACTGTCGGGGGCTGCTCCTTTGGGAAGGACGGAGCCGGTCAATGCAGCCAGTGAAGCGAACCAGTCAACCTGTGACATTAATGCGTCCGATACTTGGCCTTTTTTTATTTCTTTTGGCCAGCTTGCAATAGCAGGAATACGGGTTCCGGCCTCAAAAGCACTGTATTTACCGCCGCGTAACGGACCGCCCGGCTTATGATCGCCCAGCAGTTCTTCTGCCTGATCTGCATAACCGTCATCCACAACAGGACCGTTATCGCTGGAAAGGATGATCAAGGTGTTTTCTCTCAGTCCCAGCCTGTCGAGTTCGTCGAGGATTTGTCCGACACTCCAGTCAAACTGCACGATAGCGTCGCCTCTCAGTCCCATCGGGTTTTTGCCTCTGAAACGGTCGTGCGGGAAGCGGGGAACATGTACGTCGTTTGTTGCGAAATACATGAAGAAGGGTTTATCCTTGTTTGCTTTGATGAAATCAAGGGCATGTGTCGTTATGGAATCTGCCAGGTTTTCATCTTTCCATAAAGCCTTGCCGCCGCCTTTCATATAGCCGATACGTCCGATACCGTTTACGATAGCCATATCGTGACCGTGGCTGTGCTTCAGGTTATACAGAAGTTCCGGGTGATCTTTTCCTAAAGGTTCGCCTTCGAAAGGTTTCTGATAACTTACTTCGATAGGAGCGGACGGGTCGTAGTTGGCTACTTTACCGTTTTCGATGAATACACAGGGAACGCGGTCGGCCGTAGCTGCCATGATATAGGAATAGTCGAATCCCAGATCGCCTAAAGCGGTAGGCAGCGGAGCGTTCCAGTCTTGTTCTCCTCCTTTGTCTCCCAGTCCCAGATGCCATTTACCCAGGGCTGCTGTTGTATAGCCTGCGTTTTTGAACATATCGGCAATGGTATAGCGTTCCGGGCGGATAATCATTCCGGCATTACCGGCAGCTATGTCCGTACCGGGTCTGCGCCAGGCATATTCTCCGGTAAGCAGGGAATAACGGGATGGGGTACTGGTGGCAGCTGTTGCATGTGTGTTGGTAAAACGGATACCGTTGTTTGCCAGTTTGTTTACATTTGGCGTTTGTACGCGTGTTGCACCGTAGCATTCCAGGTCACCATAACCGAGGTCGTCGGCGTAGATAAAAATGACATTCGGGGTCTTTGCCTCTTTCGCTTTTTGGGCATGAGAGGTGGAAGGGGAGAATAAGAAAGCTCCCAGTCCGAGACCGATCAATACGTTTGATTTCATAATATTTAAAGTATATATAAGTTTATGATATTTTTGTTTAGGAACTAAAGGTCTGCATTTTTTCTATATCCGCCTTGCTGTACGCTGTATTTTTAACGGATATTGTCTACTTTTTCAAGATTGCAGATAGAATTTCCTGTTGTATCTTAGGATGCTTAATCCTGGGGTCGTTGTATTGTTCTCCATATTCTTTCAAGTCAGCAGCTAACCGGGAAACGATTTCCTTGTAGGCCGGGTCCTGATAACAGTTGATTAGTTCATCCGGATCTTTTTTCAGGTCGGTGAGCCAGGGGACATCAGATACATATTCGGAATAGGTCAGTTTGTATTCCGGAGTTACTGCTGATATCCACTTCGTTCGCATCGCTGTAGCCGATTCATCCCAATCGCTTTTTATTTTAGGAGTAACTGCTCGCATAAAGACAATGTCTTTGTATTTTTCCGGTAGTTTCTCTCCTTTCCATAGAAGCGATAAATCACGGCCATCATACTGTGCAGTAGGTTGTATATTGCAGAAGCTCAGCAAAGAAGGAGTGAAATCGGTTACAGACATGACATTCTCTACCCTGATCCCCTGACGCATACCGGCCGGGTAGCTGATGATAAACGGCACCCGCGCGGAATCGTCAAGCGGAACGCCTTTATTGATCAGTCCGTGCTGGCGGCACATGTCTCCGTGATCGGAGGTGAAGATAATGATTGTATTGTCTAGGATACCGGCACCTTTCAATGCATCCAGGATGCGCCCTACATTATCGTCGATACATTTAATCATTCCGAAATATTGAGCCATATCCTCGGGTTGGTCTGCTTTCAGGTTATTTCCGTGTGACCAGGCGGGGCGTCCTGTCGTATCCGCCAGCGCTGTTACCGGTTCTTTAAATCTGATCCGGCTATACATGGTGTCATATGGTGCCCTAACCAGATTGGCACTATGCGGGTCCGGGAAGCAGAGCATGCAGCAGAACGGTCCTTCCTTATGCCGGTTGATGAACTCAATAGCCTGTGTGGTGAAATAGTCGGTAGGGAATGTCTGTTCGTCCGTGCTTTTCACATCTGCATCCGTTCTGAATGTCGGTCCTTCGGCTGTTTCTTCTATTTTTTTCCAGTGACCGCGGTTATACATATAACGGTTGTCTGAAAAACCGAAGTCACGCCCGGGATGCCATTCGGGGCGTCCTTTGCCATTGATATGTAATTTACCGATATATCCGGTAGCATAACCGTTTTGGCGTAGTGATTCTCCGAATGTTATAGCAGCATCAGACAGTACCATGTCGTTTGTCCATACCCCGTTGTTCTGCGGATAAAGTCCGCTCATGAAAGAGGCCCGGCTGGGAGAACTGACCGGAGATGTTGCATAACACCGCGTAAATAAAACCCCTTGATGTGCCAGGCGATCGATATGGGGTGTTTCAACGACAGCTTCTTTTCCCCAGGGGAAAGCTTGCTCATTTTGCAGGCATTCCCGGTAACATCCCAGCGTACGGAAATTGTGTTCGTCGGTATGGATGATAACAATATTGGGTTGTTGTGTTTGGGAGAAACTTCCGGAAACGATAGCAGATAATAAGGATGCAGGTAAGATTACTTTATTTATTTTATGTTTCATGATATCGTTGTTCAGGTAATGTTTAATCAAAAGCAGAAATAAAAACAGAGATACCGAAAGTATTATAAGCAACCGATATCTCTGTTGTGTTATTAAACCGACTATCTTAAATTGGGATTGATATTCTTTTCAGATAGTGGAATAGGCCAACGTTCTTGTCCGGTTTTGAAATTACGTTTGTCTACATACCAACGATTATACGGATCAGGCTGTCCATCTTTCTTTTTCATTAGTTCCTGATTCGAAATATAGAATGGCGATCCGTAAATATCCAGATTCAGACGTTCTTCGGCAATTCCCCAGCGGTATAAATCCCAAAGGCGAAGTCCTTCAAAAGCAAATTCGATCATACGTTCTTTTTGTATGATTTTACGTAATTTATCCGGATTGGTTTCTGTTATGCCAGGCATGCCTACTCGTCCTCGTACTGCATTTATCGTCTGATCCAAAAGATTTTGTGTGATCGGTGTGCCAGCTTCCATCTCTGCTTCCAGATACATCATCAGTACATCTGCATAGCGTGCAAGAGGAACATTGTTACCATATTGGGTTACATCGCCATTCCAGCTTTCATCAAAATATTTGCGCATAAGAAAACCTGTCTGGGTTGTCTGTCCCGGACCGATTTTATCAGCGGCGGTTGTTTCCGGGTTACAGTTGTAGACGGTTCCCCTGAAGGTTGCTCCGTCATAATAGATTGTATAGTCCAGACGTGGATCCCTGTTTTCTCCGAAATTATTTTTATTGAAACGTGGGTCATCATAACTGAATGGCGTTCCATCCAGAAAATCATAAGCCTCGAATAACGTACTGGAAGCATTTACCAAACACCATCCTCCGTCTTTTATCGGATAGGCATGCTGAGGTAAGCCGTGTCCTGCCAGGTCATCTACAAACTGTGTTGCGTAAATATGTTCAGAACTGTTGATCGCCCCCGGGTAGAATAGCTTCTGATAATCAGCGTCTAATTTATTGTCTCCCCAATCGATGATCTTTTTACACGCAGCGGCTGCTTCTTTGTAATTTTGGGCAACCAGATGTGTACGGGCCAGATAAACCAGTGCCGCCTGTGCTGTTGCACGTCCGCGTTCTGAAGCCGGAAGATCCTTGTGGTGCGGAAGAATGTCCGCAATTTCGGTTAATTCGTCTATTGTATATTGAAGCACTTCTGCACGAGGAGATTTGGTCACTGTATTAGCCTCTTCCAGGGTTAATACTGTTTTGATCAGCGGAACATCATAATAATAGGATGCCAGATAAAAATACTGTACCGCACGGATGAAACGGGCTTCTGCTTTCATCCGTTCCATTTCCGGGTTATCGGATCCGAGCTTGTCGATTCCTTCAATAAACCGGGCACAGGCACTGATGCGCCGGTAAGGTTTCTGATACAAGTCATTTACCCATCCGTTACTTTCATCTATTTGCCCGGATGTCAGTTTCCCCAGATTGTTGTTGAATCCTCGGCGGTCGTATCCTATGTCACTGACTCCGTCTATTAATATTTTTGCGCTATATGCCCACCAATCGGAAGCGCCGTAGTCCACTCCATAGGTGATACCGCCACGGTATAAACCGATGAGGGCAAGTTTTGTATTTTCTTCTTTGTCGAAGAATGTATCTTCGCTGAAGTTTGTCAGCGGATAACGGTCCAGTTCACAGGATGCTAAAGTCGCAAGAGCAACAAAGGCCATTATTGATTTCTTTATAATTGATTTCATGCTTTTTAGAATTTAAGATTCAAACCAAATGTGTAGTTCGTTAATACCGGATAGAAACGGTCGTCGGCATTGATTTCCGGGTCCCAGCCTTCCGGATAACTGTGGAATGTGAACGGGTTTTCCGTTGCTGCATAGAAGCGGACATTCTGGATAAAGGTATTCTTTAGAATAGACTTTGGTAAAGTATATCCTAATTGAATATTTTTTACACGCAGGTAAGAGGCGTTACGTATCCAGAAATCAGATTCTTGTGTATTGACACCGGTTGCATTTCCCAGATTTGCCAGACGCGGATATTTCGGGTAACGTGTAGGATTCTCCGGATCGAATGCTTCTTCCATTTGCCATTTCTGTATATTCCCTTCGCTCCATAAAGCCCAACCGGAAAAACCTCCAAGTTACCATTAACACCTGATACTCCCTGTAGGAAAATATTCAGGTCGAAACCCTTGTAAGCGGCGTTCAGAGAAAGGCCGAATGTATATTTCGGAATTTTTGATCCCAGGTAAACACGGTCGTAAGTGGCGTCAACTTTTCCGTCGGGTACGCCATCCGGTCCTGAAATATCTTGATATCTGATATCTCCCGGTTTGGTGTTGGCTTTGTTGGCTCCCATTGCTGACTGGTCAGTGTGGGCAAAGTAGTCGTCGATATCCTGTTGATTCAAAAAGACACCGTCTGTTTTATATCCGTAGTACATGTCGATCGGGTAGCCGATGAAAAGATTAGAACCGTTACCAACCATTCCGTTTGCTTGTTCCACATTCCCCAATCCGAGTGTTTCTACTTTATTTTTGATGATGGAAAAGTTTCCGTTGATGCTGTAACTGAATTCACCGATGGTATTTCTATGCCCAACTTCAAATTCCCAACCGCGGTTTGACGCTTCTCCGGTATTTACTTCGCTCATTTGTAATCCAAAAGCGGAAGAGGCACTGGCGTTGGGTTTAAACAGGATGTCATACGTATATCTATAGAAGTAAGAGATATTGGCTGTCAGTAAACCGTTCCAGAGTACGGATTCGAAACCACCGTCTATAGTACGGGTTGTTTCCCATTTCAGTCGCGGATCTGTATATGTTTTCAGGGCTGCTCCCTGTTGAATGGATCCTCCCAGCGGATAGTTAAAATCGTTACCTAATTCATACACTGACTGGTAAGCATAATTACCGATGTTATTATTACCTAAGATACCGGCAGATGCTTTCAGTTTCAGGTTATTGATAAAACTTAATTTTTCGTTTTCTTTAAAGAAGCTCTCTTCAGAAATTCTCCAACCGATAGCGGCGGAAGGGAAGAAAGCATAACGTGAGCTGGATGGGAAACGTGATGAACCGTCATAACGCATGGTTACTTCACCCAGATAGCGTTCTGCATAATTGTACTGTGCACGTCCGAAGAATGATTGGATGACCCAGTCGTAACCGCCGCCTGCATTTGTCTGGTTATCGGGTGAACCGACTGTCAGATAGGGATATTCGTTACTCGGAAGATTGTCGCGACGGCCTTCCAAGTCGCGTGCAGATTCTTCTTCCCATGAGTAACCGGCCAAAATACCTATATTATGTACATTGTTAAATGTCTTTGAGTAATCGACTGTTGCCTGGAATGATTTATAATTTGTATTGGTATTCTTTTCTTTTAAGTAAGAAGGACCTAATACTTTTGTAGTGCCGTTAATGGTAACCGGTAGGGATGCACGGAATTTTTTATCTTGTGCATTTGTGAAATTATAGGCACCGATAGCAGAGAGGGTAAGTCCTTCGATCGGTTTGTAATCGAGACGTACGTTAGAGTTGATACGCAGTGTCGGTTTTTCTTGGAACGATTCGGATGCTAACCAGGCTTTGGGGGTTCCGAAGTTTTTTACGCCCGGTCCCCATGTCCCATCACTTAATACCGAAGGGCGGAATCCAGGGAAGCGTAATCCCTGGCTGATCAATGACATCATTCCATAATCGCCGTCAATAGCTCCGGCCGTTCCCGGTTCTTTCGTTTTAGCATTGTCACCTCTCAGGCGGATTGTCAGTTTCAATTTATCCGATAAATTGGAAGTCAGGTTGACACGTGCTGTATAGCGTGAGTAATTGTTGCCCGGCACAATCCCATTCTGATTTAAATAACCGAAAGAGGCAAAATATTGGCTCCGGTCGTTACCACCGTTTAAAGATAAATCGTGCCCGGTCTGTAGTCCGTTACCCGAAAAGATATCATCGACGAACTTCTCATTAGCCCATAGATCCGGCTGGCTGCCTGTGCGCATTGCCTGAATTTCTTCATCCGTGAAACGTGTAATACCATCTGCCTGATTTAATAAACGTGCATAATCCCAGCTGTCTACATATTTAGGCAATGCAGTGGCCCGGTTGAATCCTACATAACCGTTGTAAGATACGGATACTTTGGACTCTTTACCCATTTTGGTCGTTACCAATACAACTCCATTGGCTGCACGAGACCCATAGATGGCTGCTGTGGATGCATCTTTTAATATGGAGATACTCTCGATATCATTGGGGTTGATATCTGTCATATTTCCGGGTATTCCGTCGATCAATATTAGCGCATTAGCTTTATCTGCGTTATTGTCACTACTGAAAGATCCTACACCGCGTACACGAATTGTTCCTGTATTTTCTCCCGGGCGCCCTCCTGGCTGCGTGATCGTAACTCCCGGCATCTGACCGGTCAGGGCAGATACAACTGAAGATGTTGCCCTGTTTTCAAGTTGTTTGGAATCGACAGAAGCGATTGAACCAATTACATTTACTTTTTTGGCAGTACCATATCCTACGACAACAACTTCGTCAAGAGCTTGTGAATCCTCGACTAATTGTATGGCATAGTTCGTTTTTTCATCTACGGGAATATCTTTTGACAAGTATCCGATATAAGAAATCTGCAAAGTACTGCCTTTAGGAACCTCCAGAGAAAATTTACCGTCCAGGTCTGTAATTGTACCATTTGTTGTCCCTTGTTCAACAACATTCGCCCCGATAACGGGTTGTCCGGTAGCATCTGTTATGATACCATTGACTTTTTTGTTTTCCTGTTGTTTTTGTTGTTGTTTCTTTTCCGGAACAATTATGATATGTTTTCCTTCAAGACGATAGGAGAATCCGCTATCTTTGAGCAACTCTGTTATAACAGAGGACAGGATTTTATCATTAAAATCCTGATTGATAACTTTATTGATATTTAATTTCGTCTGATTATAAGCGATACTGAGGCCCGTTTGTTTTTCAATTTCTTCGAATACGCTTAACAATGTTTTATTTTTGGCTGCTATTGATATTCGCTGG
This sequence comes from Parabacteroides sp. AM58-2XD, assembly GCF_003463685.1. Taxonomy (NCBI): domain Bacteria; kingdom Pseudomonadati; phylum Bacteroidota; class Bacteroidia; order Bacteroidales; family Tannerellaceae; genus Parabacteroides; species Parabacteroides sp. AM58-2XD. Next base: position 10,602 of record NZ_QSDP01000092.1, on the reverse strand, counting down.
CTTTGTCCCCAGGCTATGTTTATCGTGAATAAACTTAATAATGTAAATATTAATAATTTACGTAATTTTAAGAGCGAGTGTGTGCTCTTATGGTAGTTTAATTTCATACTTTTGTACATTAAATCAATGATTACTAAATTTAAGATCTCTATGTTTTTTTAATGGATTATTGATTTCGGGGGTCCGGAAAAGGTGTCGCAATTTTCTCCGGTCCCTTTTTCTTTTTATTTTACTCCTTTCTTATTAAGTGAATAAATGGTGATTGTGTTGCCGTCTATCTCATAAGCCAATCCGCTGACAGTCATTGTAAGAACTTTCATGATCGTGTTTATGTCGGCATGTTGACGGAATTTTATAGTGTATAAATCCGAAGTAAACAGACGCGGATTTATAACAAAGTCAACAACATATTTTCGTTGAATTGTAGCCAGTATTTCTTTGAGCGGTTGGTTGATAAAGTTGAGCTCTCCCTTCGTCCAGCCTGAGTAGTTTGCTGCATTGATTTTCCGCTTTTCGAATACACCGGTTTTACAATTGTATTCCAGTTGTTCGTTAGGGGACAGGAAGAAGGAGTCTTCATCTCCTGCTATTTTATCCACTTTGACAGCCCCGTTTTCCAGTGTTGTCGTGATTTTATCACTTTCGGAATAGGCTTGCACGTTGAATTTTGTGCCCAGAGCTTGAACTTTCAGATAACTTGTGCTGACGATAAAAGGATGTTCCTTATCTTTTTTTACGGTGAAGTTGGCCTCTCCCGTCAGATAGAGTGTGCGGGTATCTCCTTTGAATTTTTTAGGATAGATCAGAATACTTCCGGAGTTGATGTTTACTGTGGAACCGTCGGGCAGGATTACTTCCTGGTTTTCTCCTTCCGGAACGAAACATTGTATCAATTCGGGATTATATGTGTTCTGTTTGATATACAGATAGGAACCGGCTATTGATAGCAAAGGAATGATCAATATCGCAGCGATTCGCAATAATTTATGAACAAGGTTATATTGCTTGGACGGAGATTGATTTTGTCTGATCTTTCTCTGTGTTGTTTTCAGCGAATGATAAGTCTCAGCATTTGCTCCTGTCGGATATTCGTTCCATATGGAAAGAAGAGCCTCTTCTTTTTCTTTCTGATTGGAAGGGTGAACCAGCCATTGCCATACCTTGGTCCGGAGTGCCGGATCAAATGTATGGTTGACCAGATTATATAGTATTTTAGATGCTTTTGACATGCGTATATATTTCCTGTTTTGTATATATGATACGTGAGGCAGGAAGTACACACAGTCAAAAATGAACTTTTTAGGAAAAAAATGCAAGAATAAAGAACCCGATTATTTTTCGGATGTCAGCCAGTGCCAGCGTCAGGTGATTTTCGACTGTCCGTTTACTGATAGACATGCGTGCTGCAATCTCATCATTGGATAATCCGTCCACACGGCTCATCCGGTAGATTTGTTTTCGTTGGGGCGGCATCTTTTCAACAGCGACAGAAATAAGAAATTCCAGTTCTTTGGCATATAGCTCTTCTTCTATGCTGTCGTTGTCTGTGGAGGTAAATGAAGCATTGTCGGTTTGTTGTTCCTGATAGTCCCTGAATAACAGGGAACGTTCGATATGTCGGAATACCGTATTTTTGGCAATGCGATACAGGTAGGCGTTCAGATTCTCGATCTCTTTCAATCTATCCCTATTCTGCCACATGGATACGAATATATCCTGGGAAATATCTTCCGCTTCTTCCTCGTTTTGCAGGATGCCGCTTATGAATCCTTTAATACGTGGAAAATAATGCAGGAACAATGACTCGAATGCCTGTTCATCGCCCCTGCTGACTGCCTCTATGTATCCTTTTTCGGTGGCAAAATCCATTAATAGGTAGATTTGTTGTCTCTTTATGTGGATACAAAGATAAAGATCGTTTGCCATTAAAAAGAAAAAAAAGTATAAAACTACTATCTTTTGAGTTTAGAATGCAAACTTCGGGTTTTCCGGCGGTGTACTGGATTCTGACATTAATTGATTGAATTTCTCAACAATATCCGGGTGTTTGTCTGCGACATCGTGTAATTCCTGAATGTCGTTTTCCAGGTCATACAGTTCCATTCTCGTATTCCCTTTGCGGATATCTGTAATGATCCCTTTCCAGTTCCCCATGCGGATCGCTTTGTTTCCTATCTGTGGGTCAGGATATTCCCAGTAAAGATATGCATGTTGTTTCTGTTTTCCTTTTTCTCCGAGTAGTGTCGGCAGGAAACTGATTCCATCGGTTGGAGGACATTCGATGGAAACGATATCTGCCAGTGTCGGCATTACATCCTGGAATGCACAGATATGGTCGGATTCCGTTCCCGCTTTGATCCGACTTGGCCAGGAGACGATAGCCGGTATGCGTATCCCTCCTTCGTGGACGAAACATTTTCCCCATCCGTATTCCGATTTGAATAATCCGCCGCTGTTGAACCAGGGGGAATCACTGCCGCCGTTGAACGTCGGTCCGTTGTCCGAAGTGAAAATGATCAGGGTGTTTTCATACAATCCTTCCTGTTTCAATTTATCGACCAGCTTTCCGACTTGTTCGTCAAAATAACTGATCATCGCTGCATAGGTAGCATGCGGATAACGGCATGGCATATACCCTTTGTTGCCGGTATAGGGCTCTTCGTCTCCGAACTTATCGACATAATAGTTGACCCAACGTTCCGGAGCCTGTAAGGATACATGGGGAAGAGGCGTTGTCCAAAGCAGGAAGAACGGTTGTTCCTTATTCTGGTCGACAAAATGAATCATTTCGTCGAAGATGAGGTCGTTGGCATATTCATTCTGGGTAAATTTCCGGTAACTGGCTTCATCGTACGGATCCGCTCCTTCATCCAGTTTGGTCAGATGGGGGTCCCGTACTTTGTTATCGAGATATACGCGTTGATCGTTTTTCCATAAGAACGGAGGGTAATAGGTATGTGCCTGCCTCTGGCAGTTATATCCGTAAAACTGGTCGAAACCCTGTTTGCCGGGGACTCCTTCCGAACCGGGATAACCCAATCCCCATTTTCCGAAACAACCGGTCGTATATCCGGCATTTTGCATCATCCGGCCGATTGTCATGGTACCGGCTTTCAAAGGATATTGGCCTTCCAGTTCCGGATGGACGTACATCGAATCGTGGCTGTTGATCGCTCCCCGCGAGGCTATTTCATCATTTGCCCTGATCTGTGCGTGTCCGGAATGTAATCCGGTCAATAGTACACACCGGGCCGGAGCGGAAACGGGCGATCCGGTATAATGTTGGGTCAGTTTGATCCCGTTGTTTCTCAGGCGGTCGATATTCGGGGTTTCTATTTTTTGCTGGCCGTAGCATTGCAGGTCGCCATAGCCCATATCGTCCATCAGTATATATATAATGTTAGGTTTGCTCTTTTCTTTCTGGCAGGAAGACAGACCAGCAATACAGAAAAGCCCTACTAATAAATTCGTTTTTTTCATGTTCTTACTATTTTAATTAGTCCCAACTGAAATCGTCGGTTACTTCGCTTTTTAATCCTGGTCCGAACATATATCCTTGTTTTTCAAACCATTCTTTTTTGTCTTTTACCTTTTGGTAAAACTGTTCGAAACTCTCCGGTTCGCTCCGGCTCCACATTTGTTCGGCGATAGCCAGAATACGGGGAAACAACCTCGGTCGATCATATCCTCCGTTACCCCGTAATCGGTCCAGAGGGCACAACTCATTCCCAACAGGAGAGGTGAATCTTCTTTTCTATAAGACGGATTGGCGGTATATACATCTTTGATATTGAATGTACGCGCCGTCTCATATCCTTTCCAGGGAGTGACGGGGAAATTCAGGTAGGTATAATAATTGGTTCCGCAGATAACGGGAAGATTTCTTTTGAGCGCTTCCTTGAATGCCGTGTCTTTATGTCCCCGCCAGTTCCACCAGTGAATCACTGTGTTGTCCGGTAACGGATAACCATCCTGATAAACGACATCTCCCCAAAAGATGGCTTTTCTTCCTTTGCTTTTCAGATAGTTGGCCATCTGTGCTGAGAACCAGAGCTGAAGATCGTGGCTGTCTTTCAAACCGTGTTCTTTGATACATTGCCCGCAGTCAGGACATGTATCCCAGTTCCCTTTGGGTGCTTCATCACCTCCCAGATGAATATATTCGGAGGGGAACAGTTCGCAGACTTCATCGAGGACATTCTTCAAAAAGTCCAGCGTATGTGTTTTGCCGGCACAGAAGATATTTTGTGTAAAGCCGTTTTCGGGGACCTGTATAGTGTCGCCGAAGCAACCTAGTTCCGGGTAAGCGACCAGAGCGGCTTCCGCATGTCCCGGCATATCGATTTCCGGGATAACCGTGATACAACGTTCGGCGGCATATCTGACAATCTCTTTGATCTCTTTCTGTGAATAGAAACCCTGTTGTTCCGGGCCTTTGCCGACAAAAGCGCCAACTTCGGTAAGGCGCGGGTATTGTTTGATTTCAATACGCCATCCGAGGCCCTCCGTCAGGTGCCAGTGGAAATAGTTCATTTTTAGCAGGGCTGCCATGTCGATATATTTCTTTATTGTCGTGACTTTCTGATATTGGCGGCCGGAGTCGAGCAGGAAACTTCTGAAACCGATACGCGGCCTGTCTTCTATTTTCAGGCAGGGGATGATCCATGTCCCGTCCTGCTGCTCTGTGCCCAGTTGTTTCAATGTTTGCCGGGCATAAAAGAAACCTGCATCGCCGGATGCTTCTATTTCGATACCGTTTTCTGTTATCTGTAGCCGGTATGCTTCGGAAGGTAATGCCGCATCCGTAGTCTGGCGGATATCGGCTTGTAGGTTTTTCGTACGAAATTCTCCGTTACCTTGCACGACTGTTTCCGGTGTAGGGATCACCGTTTGTGCCGTTAGGAAGAAAGAAGAAAGCAAGAGAATAATAATACTTACATATTTCATGATATATAGGAGCTAAAATAAAGAAGATGCATCAAAAGTTCGTTTTGTCATGGAGGACAAGTCTTGATTTTTGATATATCCTCTTTGTTTGTGATTAATTAAACTATTCCCAACCCGGATTCTGTTTGATATTCGGATTTAATACCATCTGATTCAATGGTATCGGGTAAAGATAATAATAATCCGGCCATAATTTATTCGGATCCGGATGAAATTCCAGATAACCTTCATCTGCACCTCCGTCGATGGTCACAGCCGTACCTGCCGGGAAGTCTGATTTCCGGACATATTGCCCGAGTTTTTTCTTCATGGCATAATGGCACTTCTTCCATCTTCTGAGGTCGTCGAAACGGAAATTCTCTGAAAACAGTTCGATACGTCTTTCCCTGCGTACTTCCCATAAGAGAGGAGACACGGCATAATCGCCGGCATATCTCGAATCACCCAAATCCCGCATTGGATCAAAACTTTCATTGATCTGTGATACAATCATCGAAGGTACATTTACCCGTGAACGTATTTTATTGATAGTCATGTCTGCAACGGACTGGCTGAATTCTCCCAGTTCAACCATTGCCTCGGCATAATTCAACATCACTTCTTCTACCCTGAATATCGGCATGTCGGTCTCTTCATTCCGTTGAGAACCCATGCTCAGGTAAGTATTGAAATACTTCCAGTTGTTATAACCGAATGCCGATTTGTACCAGGGTTGCCCGTTCAGGAAGAAATCGTAATGAGGATTTTCTCCCAGTATGCCGCCGTCGTATCCTTGTCTGAAAGGTAGTGTTTTCTGGCGTTCGGCCGGAACGATCAGATTAATGCTGTCAATGAAACTACGGTCTTTCGGATTGTCTGTAAACTTCCATTTGTTATCCCAGGCTGTAGTCGATTCCGAACGATCGACTACATAAGGCGGAGTAACGTGTAGCCATAAACGATGGTCCCTGTTGCTGAATTCATCGTACATGTCTTTGTCGCCCAGGAACATCTGGCTTGTCCAGCGCGGTTTGCCGTCCGAACATAAATAGCTGTCCACCATGTCGCGGGTTACATTATAGAATGACTGAGCCGTGGTTCCGCCGATGCTGGTAGCATGTACAACATTGGCATCATTGGCATACGCTTTGTAAAGGATGATTCCCGTCATACCGTTTAACGACAATGAATTGAACAGGTCGTCGTAGTTGTTGTGCACATTCGGATAGACCTTCAACACCTCTTCGGATGCCCGCTTACATTCCCGGAGGAATTTATCTGCTTCCTGCAATCCGTGATACTTTCTCCATGTCCCTTCGAACAGGCAGAAGCGGGAAAGCAATGTCTGTACCACCACGCGGTTGATCGTATTGGCTCCGTCTCCGTCTTGATTGATGTTCTGTTCTGCATACTGAAGGTCTTCCAGGATATGATTGGCAATGACATCTCTGGAGTCTCTTTCCCCATAAATGATATCCGTTTCATCGTCTGCCAGTACATGGTCGATCCAGGGAACACCGCCGTAAGCGGAAAGTAAGGTCAGATATCGGTAAGAACGGAAGAAATAACCGACACTGCGCCAATGGTTTCTTTCTGTCTCAGTCATATCCGACGTCTCGATATGGTCGAGCATGAGGTTTGTCCGGCGGATGAATGAATATTGTGCCCATGGTGTATTGTCTGTTTTTGACGGGGGAACGACAATTCCCCTGATCCAATCGGTTTCGCCTGACCCCCGTGTGGAGTTATAGGAGATATTGTCCGTGTTGGTTTCTCCGTAACCGAGTGCCGGGAATGTTTCATACAAACCCCATGCATATGTTTTAAAATTGTCGTATGATTTGAATACGGTTTCAGCAGTGGGACTGCCCAGCGGGTATCTTTCCAGGAAATCGTTATTCATGCAGCCGGAAAATCCGAAAATGACGAGTAGTCCGAATAATATTTTGAATGTCTTCATGATCGTATGTTTTAATTTAGAAAGTAACATTTATACCCAGTGAATATTTTTTCATGAAAGGATATTCCCAGGCTCCTTTTGAAAGCATATCCGATTCCATTCCTTCTGGCAGATGGTCCCAGGTATGCAGATTTTCACCACTGACAAATACCCGGATATTATCCATATAGATCTTTTGACAGATATTCTTGGGTAATGAATAAGACAGAGTAATGTTCTGTATTTTCAGGTAAGCGGCATTTGCCAGATATTTGGTTTGCACTTTCTGGTTGAATTTCGTATTCGTTTCATTCTGCGGATACACCCTCGGATAGAAGGCGTCCGGATTATCCGGAGTCCAGAAGTCGAGTGTTTCCTTGAATAAACTACCCCAGCTTCCGTTCGGCCATGCCATCTGGTCGGTGCGCCAGTAGTCGCGTTTTCCTACCCCGCGTAAAAAGATAGACAGGTCGAAACCTTTGTAACTGACTCCGGCTGTGATGCCGTATTGGTAACGGGGAGTATTGTTGCCTATGATGCGCTGGTCGCCCGGATTGTGAATAGTGTTGTCGCCTTCGAAAATAAATTCGGTGTCATCGTCGAAGTTCTTGTAAAGAATATCGCCTGGATATACAGTTCCTGCTCCCTTGAACATCGGGATACCCGGTTTCAGGGTTCCGTCTGCGTTGAAATCGTCCGTTGTATAGAAACGGTCGGTTACGTATCCCCATATTTCACCTAGCTTCATGCCTTTCCGGTAAAGGTCTTTTCCGAACAGGCCGGCTTCATTGTCGTATTTGGTGATTTCGGATTGCGAGTCATACAGGTTGAAACCTACCCGGTAGCCTATATCGCCTATCCGGTCATGCCAGTTGATCTTCAGTTCCCAGCCATATGTTTTCAGGTCTGCGGCATTTTGTTTTGCAGCACTGGCACCGACTACTCCCGGCAATTCCATTCCCGGAGCCAGCATACCTTTGGTATCACGACGGTACCAGTCGAATGTGGTATTCAACTTGTTGTTGAACAGGTCCAGGTCGAAACCGAAGTCTAGTGTATAGACTTTTTCCCATCCAAAGCTGCTGCTGACCATGGCCGGAGCTCCCAGTGTCGTAACCTTTTGCCCGTCCACCAACCAATTGGAGAGGTAAACGTTCATATCCGGGATATAAGGATAGTTATCGGGTGTATTGTCGGATTTCAATATGACCTGGTTCCCGATGGAACCCCAGGATGCCCTGAGTTTCAGGTTGGAGAGCCATTCGTTTGTCGCTTTCATGAAGTTCTCTTCCGAAATACGCCAGCCTGCCGAGAAAGAGGGGAAGAAACCGAACCGGCTGTTTTTGGGGAAACGGGAAGTTCCGTCGTAACGTCCGTTGGCTTCCAGCAGGTATTTGCCAGCATAGCTGTAATTCACACGATAGAATAATCCGCGGATGGCAAATTCCTCGAACGCGTCATTCGTAATCGGAGTACCTGTCGATAAGGATAACGAAGGCAGTGAACCGACCACTACATCCGTACGATAAGAATATTGGGATTCGGTATGGCTCGACTCCTGGTTGTATCCTCCCATCACCGAAATATCATGTTTACCGAATGTCATATCGTAATTGGCGAATAAGTTGACGGCATTATAATCCGTATATTTGGAAGTGACCGCATAGCTGGAGTTCTCCGTGCTGTTCAGTACCCCGGTAAAGTTCATTCCTATATACTGATATTTGTTCTTATAGAATTTATTTTGCTCGGTTGTCCGGTTGTAAGTGTATTCTCCGGTTATCTTAAGACCTTTCAGCGGGCTCAGGATGATTCGTCCCAATGCTCTTAGGTCATTTCTTTTGATTCTCCGGGGATCGCCGTAACGGATATAAGTGGCGGGAGACTCAGCCGGATAGACTGTCCCGTTTTCCTCATAATCTTCATTATTCTGATAAGACGGTAAATTCATGGCGGCTACCCATACAGTATTACGTCCTCCTGCCTCTACTTTTTTCTGTTTGGAATTACCATATTTCAAGTCGAGTTGGGTTGTCAGCCAGGAATTGACATCTACTCCCATAAATGTAGAGAGGTTGAGTCGGTCATAGCTGTCTTTATCCGTAATCAGGATACCGTCTTCTCCGGTATAGCCGACGCCGATGCGATAGACCGTTTTCTCGCTACCGCCGGAAACCGACATGCTGTGGTTCTGCATGAATCCAAAATTGTCCGTCATGTCGTCAAACATATTTCGTTCTTTCATCAGAAAGAGGTTACCGCTTTCATCGAAGATATATCCGTTCGGATATTTGCCCGGATTACTCTGGTAATCGCGGATGTATCCTTCCCACTGGGTGATGTTCTTACCGTCTACGTAGGTGTCGTTGGGCCAGTCCATTTCCTTGTAAGCCAGGACCGACTCCAGCGGGCTCGCCTTTTGCGGTAGTTCCAGCGGTTTGGAGAACGATATATTATTGTTGTAATTGAATTTCGGAGCGGAATCTTTTTTTCCCTGTTTCGTGGTGATCAGGATAACACCGAAGGCGGCTCTTGCCCCGTAGATGGCTGCCGAAGCAGCATCTTTTAATATGGAGACCGATTCGATTTCCTGTGGATCGATCATATTGATATCCATCGGAACGTTGTTTACCAGCACAAGAGGCGTACCTCCGTTGATTGATGTGGTTCCGCGGATATTGTAGCTCATCGCATCACCCGGTGTACCGGTTTCCGAACCGATCTGTAATCCGGGGGTCGTCCCTTGCAAAGCCTGCGTAATGTTAGGAACCGGACGGTCTCCCAATGTCTCCGATAAATTAACGGAAGCAACGGCTCCGGTCAGGTTGACTTTCTTCTGGGTTCCGAAACCGACTACTACGACTTCGTCCAGTAATTGAGTATCTTCCTTTAATGTGACAGTCAGATTGTTCCGTCCTTTCAGATGGATATCCTGCGGAATGTATCCGATAAAAGAAACTGTCAGGGTGGCATCCTGGGGAGCGTCCAGGATAAATTGCCCGTTCAGGTCTGTGATCGTTCCGTTGTTCGTTTTCTTGTCTATCACATTGGCTCCGATGACAGGCATTCCTGTTTCGTCGATCACTTTACCGGTGATTTTACCTTCTTGCGGCATTTTATCGGACAGCAGGACGATCTTATAATTCTCTATCCGGTAACTGTCGGGTGCGAGCAACTGATTCAACACCTCTTTGATGCTGGCCTCTTTGAGATTCAGGCTGACCTGTCTGTTCATGTCGATCTCTGAGTTGTTGAGGAAGAAGACAAAAGGAGTTTTCTCTTCGATCACTTTGATTGCTTCACTCAGTTTCACACTGGTTAGTTCCAAACTTATTTTCGTATTTTGTGCATAACCGTTTATTGCATAAAGCTGAAAAAAGCAAAAGCTTATAAATAATAGTATTAGCTTCATTTTTCTGAATGAATTAATGTTAAGAAAGGATATAGCATTCCCTTCTGTGGAAATTTTTTTCATACATTTGTACTGTTTTAAATTTAACTTATTGTTCTCATCTTCTAGCTTTTGAGAACAGTTTGTTTCACATTACCGGGCAAATGTTACCAGCATTTGTCCGGATTGTTTTTAGACTCTCCGGTTTCTTATCCCATAGGCATTCTGTTTTTATTGTTCATATTCTTATGTTTTTAGCAAAAATTTTCCGATAAAATAGGAGAATAAAATTCATCCCTTTTGATAACGGCGAACATTCTCGCCACAAGTTTTGCCCGTAAAGCAT
>NZ_QSDP01000091.1:0-26247 GCF_003463685.1 Parabacteroides sp. AM58-2XD | reverse complement strand
CAAAAGAGAGAAACAACTTGTAAACCGTCAGCTGAAGCAGACGGCAAATGAACCTGTAATAGTCAAGTGACTCTGATTATGGTGGTTGTATGGCGGGGATATGACACACCCCCTTCCCCCTCTCCAGAGGGGAGCCAGTTACAACCAGTTGCTATAAACAAACATTCAAATTTGACAATATTTGAAACATTCCTTTTGGCAAATGATGTTTAAGCAAAAACCTCCCAACGGCGCCCTGTATGCCATTGGGAGGTCTGAAATAAAGTAAAACAACAATCTTTCTAACAGGATTTACCTGTCATAATATCTAATACCAATTTATCTGTTTCTTCCATTCCGCGGGAACCTATCGCCGTCAGGTTCGAGATCGACTTGTCCACATCTTCGTCGATAATACCTTCTACCGGAGTCACCACCTTATTTTCCATGGCCATCAAAGCTGAGATCATGGCAGTAGAGACACCGCTCGACACCTTCAATGCGCAACTCGGTTTTGCCCCGTCGCAGATCATTCCGGTAATATTTCCGATCATATTCTTGATTGCATACGATATTTGCATCTTGCTTCCTCCCATCAGGTAAGTGATGCCGCAACTGGAACCCGTGGCAGCCACAACGCATCCGCATAATGCAGAGAGACGTCCCAGGCTCTGCTTGATATAAATAACCATCAGATGGCTGAGCATCAGGGCACGTATCAACTGCTCTTCCGTACATTTAATATCTTCCGCAAACGAAAGGACCGGCAACGTCGCCGCAATTCCCTGGTTGCCGCTGCCGGAGTTACTCATAACCGGGATCATCGCCCCGTCCATACGGGCATCGCAGGCGGCAGCTGTCATAACCAACATGTGGGTATAGGCAGAGTCGCCCATATATTTCTTGCCGTATTCGCCGGAAACTGTTTTGCTGACGGTATGCCCATAGTGTCCCTGTATGGAAGCCTGGGCGGCTTTCTTATTCAGATCTGCCGTTTCAAGGATAAAACGGATATCATCCAGCGGCATTTCCATCGCAAACTCATATACGGTAGAGAAAGAGAGTTTCAATTCATCTCCGCCGCATGGCTTATCGTCCGTTGCATCCGACTGACGCAGATCGGTCAATACTTCCCCGTTTTTCTCTACATATATAATATGTGTATGTTCATGGCAAATAATAACCCGGGAAGTCTGGTCGCCTGCCGTGCAGATCACTTCGATATATAACTTGTCGACATTTTCCTTCAGGGCAATATGGATGATCTTTTCGTCTATCATGGCTTTTCCGGCCTGTAATGCTTCCGGCGTGATGTCACGCAACACTTCCAGTTCGTACGAAGATTTACCGATCAGTGTTCCGAGAGCGATCGCGATAGGCAATCCCACCATTCCTGTTCCGGGTATCCCCACTCCCATTGCATTCTTCAGGATATTGGCACTAAGTAATACGTCTATCTTTTCCGGACGTTCGCCCAATACCTCGGCAGCTTTCGCGGCAGCCAAAGCCACAGCAACCGGTTCCGTACAGCCAATAGCGGGGATTACCTCCTGATGGATCAGTGATATGATTTGTGATTTTGTTATATTATCCATGACAGCGATGTTTTATGCGTTAGATTATTCATGTTTCCGGCAAAGGTAATGATTTCTAATTTATGTTATATGTTTTGCTAAATTAAGAATGAAAATAATATCTTCGCACCGCCTAACTCACAGGGTGATAAAGGCTACTAAATGAATAATGATAAAAAAGATTGTTTATGGAAAGGAAAAAGGTTGTTTTCTATGGGTTAGCCATGCTCGTCGCATTGGCATTAACAGTAAAAGTACTGATCCCCGCATCACCACCGGCTATTTCACCGCCGGAAAAACTATTGTTCGGAAATGATGACCTTCTGAACCGTTCGCTCCCCTCGCTTGAATATATCAAAACCCTTCAACCGGAAAATATCCCCGGCTTACACACCGTTTCGCTTTATTCCCGCAACGACTCGCTGAAACTCGACTATTGTTATCCCGACACACTGATCACCCGCTTGATCGCTCCTACTATTTCTCCTACACAAACAGATCATCCGGATCATCAATACCAGACATTCCTGGCCACCATACCGGAAAAACAAAAAGGCTTCTTCAGCATAGAATATCCGGAATTATGGATTCCATTGGTTCTTTGCTTCACCTGCCTGCTTTGTCTGTTCACCGGACGAGTCTTGTACGTGGTCACCGGCAAGCTCCGGCAGAAATGGACAGGCCGGGATACCGACAAGCCGCAACCGCTCCCGGTCCGGTGGGGAAACGGCAAATGGAAGCAGGCGACGGATACGGCAGTCGGCCTATGTATGAGTTCGTTTATCATAACCGGATTGCTCTCCATGTCGCCTATCCCGAAATGGCTGGGCGATACCCATACGGCAGCAGAACAGGATCGGCTGCATCCGCCTCTCCTACTGGATAATTTCAGTATGGAACCTTACCTGCTTTTGCAACCGGATGCTTACGGGACATCCGCTAATGACGGGGAGAAGATTTGTATGCTAAAGTTGCGCTCCTATCTGAATAAACCGCTGGTAGAGATCATACGGCAAAAAGGGAATAGAACCGTGCAGTCTGAATATATTTATGCCGCGAATAACGTTCCGCTACGTTTTATTGTCACACGCCCCGACATCGTACATTCGCTGCAAAAATTATACGGGCCGAAAATACCGTTGTTACGCATATCGAAGCTGAAAGAGTATGATGAATATTACCGACCTGAGTCCGAATCGAAAACATTACCCTTGCCGGTATACAAAGTGGAGGTCGACAACAAAACGCAGGATCTTTATTATTTCCCGTCCTCTGCCCCGACTTATTACCACTATAATTCAAACACGAAACTGAGGAAAAAGATACCAGATTTTGCCACGTATTGAATTATAAGTAATTTTGGCTTCGTTTTCTAATCATAACACAAAGAATGAATCAGATATACGAAGAACGGCTGGGAACAGACCGTATGCTACCTCTTATCTTCCGGATGGCACTGCCTGCGATAGTTGCCCAAATGGTAAACCTGCTCTACAATATTGTAGACCGTATTTATATCGGGCATATTCCGGGAATAGGCACACCGGCACTTGCCGGCATCGGGGTAGCCGGTTCGATTATTATTCTGATTTCCGCATTTTCATCCATTGTTGCAGGCGGAGGTGCTCCGCTTGCAGCAATTGCCCTCGGACAGGGAAACCGGCAGCAGGCCGGAAAGATACTTGGGAACGGCTTTATACTATTGCTGATCTTTACCGTGCTGACTTCTACCCTCGCCTATATTTTCATGAAGCCGATCCTGCTGTTCACCGGTGCCTCGGAACAAACACTCGGATATGCCACTGATTATCTTTCTATCTATCTGATCGGTACGTTATTTGTCGAAATATCGGTAGGCTTGAATACCTTCATCAATACGCAAGGACGTCCGGGTATTGCCATGTGGTCGGTAATGATAGGCGCCTTCCTCAATATCCTGCTCGACCCGCTTTTCATTTTTGGTTTCAACATGGGGGTAAAAGGGGCAGCATTAGCCACGATTATTTCACAGGCCGGCAGTGCCATCTGGGTGTTGTCTTTTCTGACTTCTTCCCGCGCCTCCCTTCGGCTCGAAAAGCAGTATATGAAACCGGACAGGAAAGTGATCGGGGCGACTCTGGCTTTAGGCATATCGCCTTTTATCATGGCCAGTACGGAAAGCCTGGTAGGTTTTGTGCTGAACGGTATGTTAAAGACATTCGGCGATATTTACGTGAGCGCGTTGACCGTTATGCAAAGTTCGATGCTTTTTGTCAGTGTTCCGCTGACTGGCTTCGCCCTGGGATTCGTGCCTATTGTCAGCTATAATTACGGGCATGGGAATAAAGAAAGGGTAAAAGAATGTTTCAGGATCGTAGTGACTTTCATGTTCCTGTTCAATTTTGTCCTGATGTTGCTGATGATTCTCTTTCCTTCCGTCATCGCTTCGGCTTTCACATCAGATGAAGAACTAATACAGACTGTGAAGCAGGTTATGCCCGTATTCCTGGCTGGTATGACCATTTTCGGCTTGCAGCGTGCCTGCCAGAATATGTTCGTTGCCCTCGGCCAGGCTAAGATTTCCATCTTTATCGCATTACTCCGTAAAGTTATCCTGCTTGTTCCGCTAGCCTTAATCTTACCGCATTTGATGGGAATGATAGGCGTCTATGCGGCAGAAGGCATTTCCGATGCAACGGCGGCTATCTGCTGTACGATCATTTTCTTTATACAATTTCCGAAGATACTGAACAGGATGACCGGTGCGTGATAAATTTCACTCTTTACCCAACGTTTCAACGGTAAATGTTTCCGCCTCCGTGCCATTGCCGCGTCCCTCTTCCAGGCGTACACTGAAAACGACTGTGCCTGTTTGTAATTCGGGAGAAGCATGTACTGTGACTTCGTAAGTGATGGGAGTATCATGGGTAACCCGGGCAATCCGGACAGGTTCGGATAGTTCCAGGTTTTCACCTTCTTCCAGTTTGACTACCGGGAGTACATTCAATGCATCCTGAAAACTGTTATTCACGATTACAAAAGAGATACGACAGGTTTCTCCCGCATCGATCTTTTGATTATAGGTGATGCTATCTTCATCCAGAAGAATATCCTCTATCTGCAAGTCTGGAAGAAGGACGTGAGACGACGGTGTATATTTTGGACTTCTCCTTACAATATGCGTTTCCTCTTCCGTACTGGCTGCAATCGAAGCACCGGCAACGCCACCCACAGCCGTTCCTATAAACGCACCTATTTCACCACCATTCTCATCATTGATCGCCTCTCCGATCAATCCACCGAAAAGCCACCCGATAAAAGAACCGACCTGTGCGCCAAAACCGACCCGGTCTTCACTACTCATATTCCTCATGGAGCCGCAACCCGGCAGAAGCAATAAAGAGAGCATTATGGATAAAATCACATTTCTCATATAAAAATCCTTCAGTTTGACTTTATGACATCGGAAAGAGCAAAAACCCCCATTCAATTCCATTTTTTTATGTAAGTTTGCGGCTAGTTAAACAAAGAATAATGATCAATCAATTCCAGACACCATCCGCAGATCTGCAACGCCAATATGATCTTCTCCAAATGGAGTATGAATACGAGAAAGAGACGTACAGGCAACAAGCCGAACGGGTGGGTATTCACAGGAAAATACAACAGGGACTTTGCTGGTATCCTGTGATTCCGGAAAAAAGTTATTATAATTCGCTCAATCAGCTCGTCATTGAAATAGAACGCAGGGACGATAAGGAGATCGAACATAATTTTGAATACGGACGTCCGGTTTGTTTCTTTACGACAAACGGAACCGGCAGTCCGCGTTATCTGAATTTCTCCGGCATCATCAGCTATGTACAGGATGACCGGATGGTCGTTGTCCTTCCGACGCCTTCCGCTTTATTCGACCTGCAAAACGTGAACAGTGAACTGGGCGTTCAACTCTACTTCGACGAGACAAGCTATAAAACGATGTTCAATGCACTGTCCGGTGTAATGAAAGCAAAAAATAACCAGCTTGCCCATCTGCGTGATGTGTTGCTGGGGAAGACACCGACCAGCCGGAGAAACTTGTTCCCGGTACGTTTCCCGTGGTTAAACACAACCCAGGAGGAGGCGGTCAACCATGTGCTGTCGGCTAAAGAAGTATCCATCGTGCATGGTCCTCCCGGAACCGGGAAAACAACGACACTGGTCGAAGCGATCTACGAAACGCTGCACAGGGAAAACCAGGTAATGGTCTGCGCCCAAAGCAATACGGCAGTCGACTGGATATCGGAGAAGCTGGTAGACCGGGGTATCAACGTGCTCCGTATCGGCAACCCGACGCGGGTGAATGACAAAATGCTTTCATTTACGTATGAACGGCGCTTCGAATCGCATCCCGACTATTCCGAACTTTGGGGAATCCGCAAAGCAATCCGGGAGATACAATCCTCTTTCCGTAAGAAAAGTCACAGCGAAAAGGACACGGCTCGCAACCGTCTTTCCCGCCTGCGCTTCCGTGCCACCGAATTGGAGGTGCAGATAGACGCCGACCTGTTCAGCGAAGCCCGCGTCATAGCATGTACACTGGTGGGATCTGCCAACCGGGTGCTGACTAACCATAATTTTACCACCCTCTTTATCGATGAGGCGGCACAGGCACTGGAAGCTGCCTGTTGGATTGCCATCAGCAAAGCGGACAGGGTGATTCTGGCTGGTGACCATCACCAGCTTCCTCCCACTATTAAATGTATAGAAGCTGCCCGCGGCGGACTGGACCGTACTTTGATGCAGAAAGTGGCGGCTGGCAAACCTGAGACTGTCTCCCTGCTTAAAGTACAATACCGGATGCATGAAGATATCATGCGTTTCTCGTCCCGCTGGTTTTACCAGGACGAGTTGCAGGCTGCGCCGGAAGTAAAGTACCGCGGCATCCTCGCCTACGACACACCTGTCGTGTGGTTCGATACGGCAGATTGTGATTTTGAGGAAGATCAATTATCCGAAAGCCAGAGCCGGATCAATAAAAAAGAGGCGGAACTGCTGGTGGAGCAACTGCAAGCCTATATCGAGAAGATCAGTAAAGAACGCGTACTGGACGAAAGCATCGACTTCGGACTGATCTCTCCCTACAAATCACAGGTGCAATATATCCGCGGCTTGATTAAACGGAACTCTTTTTTCAAACCCTTCCGCAAACTGATTACCGTTCATACCGTAGACGGTTTCCAGGGCCAGGAGCGCGATGTGATCATGATCAGCCTGGTACGAGCCAATGACCAGGGAAATATCGGCTTCCTGAACGACCTGCGCCGCATGAACGTTGCCATCACCCGTGCCCGAATGAAACTGATCATACTGGGCGATGCCTCCACATTGACAAAACATACTTTTTATCGGGAATTATACAAATACATCACAGCCAACGGCCATGTGATCCCATTAAAACCCGCAACAGAAACAGACAATTCTATTCACCGGAAATAAAATAAAGATGAACTACTGGTCCTCGACCTGGACGGAACACTGACAAACAGCAAAAAAGATTTCCTTCACAACCTACGGCTCCCGGCCGACAAATGCCTGATAGTCGGTGAACCGGAAGACCTGGTTCCGCTGGAAGAAAAACTGCGTCAGGAACTGGGCCTCCGCCTCAATGTCTATCGTTCGGAACCGTTTTACCTGGAAGTCGTACCCAAAGGGATCGACAAAGCCGCTTCGCTTGAACGCCTATTGGAACGTCCTCTCCATGATTAAATTTGCCGGCCTCGGCGTTGCTATGGCAAATGCACAGCCTCCCGTAAAATCAAATGCGGATCAGATCACTGCATTTACAAACGATGAGGACGGCGTTGCACATTTCATTCATGATTTACTCAATAGTAATACCCACCAAAATATACATGAAATAGGTTAAAAAGATACTAACGAGATGGTCTTTATTTTTATTGGATGCGTTTATAAACCAGGATTTTTATGTAGATTTGTAATCTAAACAATAAAACAGCAAGCCATGAAGTTCAAATTATTGGTTTTAGACGTAGACGGGACATTGCTCAATAGTGAAAAAGAGATTACTGCCCGCACCCAGGCTGCTTTACTGAAAGTTCAGCAAATGGGAATACACATTGTATTGGCATCCGGTAGACCCACCAACGGGGTTATGCCGCTCGCAAAGGCTCTGGAACTGGATCATTACGGTGGTTTCATTCTCTCATATAACGGTGGCCAAATCATCAATGTACAAACGGGTGAACTGCTCTTCGAGAAACGTATCAACCCGGAGATGCTGCCTTACTTGGATAAGAAAGCGAAGAAGAACGATTTTGCCATTTTTACGTATCATAAAGACTATATCCTGACAGATAAACCCGACAACAAACATGTGCAGGAAGAAGCTGCGCTAAACAATATGCGTGTGATTGGTGTTGACAATTTTCCGGAGGCTGTCGACTTCAGTCCTTGCAAGTGTGTGCTGGCAAGCGACAATGAAGAAGAACTGGTCGGACTGGAAAATCACTGGAAGAAACGGCTGGACGGTGTATTGGACGTATTCCGTTCGGAAGATTTTTACCTGGAAGTGGTTCCCCAATTCATCAACAAAGGAAACACATTAGGCGTATTGATGGAAAAGCTGAAAATTACGACCGAAGAAGTCGTAGCGATTGGCGATGGAATTGCTGATGTCCCCATGTTACAGCTTGCCGGGACCAGCGTAGCGATGGGCAACGCCCGTGATTCGGTTAAGGTCTGTACGGATTTCACCACACTGACCAACGATCAGGATGGTGTGGCAATAGCCGTAGAAACCGCTATCCTTGCTGCCATCAAACCAACGGAGGTACCTTTGGACCAGCTAAATATACGAGCTAAACATGCACTGATGGGTAACCTGGGTATTCAATATACTTATGCATCCGAAGACCGTGTGGAAGCGACAATGCCAGTCGACGAACGTACACGCCAGCCTTTCGGCATACTGCATGGCGGAGCGACTTTGGCGTTAGCTGAGACAGTAGCGGGATTAGGCTCCATGATACTGGCTAAGCCGGACGAGATTGTAGTCGGAATGCAGGTGAGCGGCAGTCACATGTCGTCGGCTCACGAAGGCGATACGGTACGCGCCGTCGGGACAATTATTCATAAGGGACGTTCTTCACATGTATGGAATGTAGATGTGTTTACCTCCACCGATAAGTTGGTTTCATCCATACGTGTCGTGAATAGTATATTAAAAAAGAAATGATTTCAGAAGAAACAAGTAAATACAAGACAATTGACTTATTGATCAGGCAGGGCCGGAGTTTTGCTATCTATCGTATACCGGGGGAAGAGACTCCCCGGTTCGTGATGCAAGCCTCCGGTTCTGCCCGTCTTTTATATAATATCGAGGACCTGAATGAACAACAGGGCTTCGTCATCGCTCCGTTCCGGGTCAGCCGGGAATGTCCGATCGTGCTGATTCGGCGCGATTATAGCGAATTACCGGATAGCAGTCAACTGGATTACATCCGAATGGATTTGGAGTTTCATCCGAATGAAACAGAATCTCCATCCGAACGGAAGACAAAAGACAACTATACACATTGTTTCGATTCCTTTATCAAGCCTTTGCAGGAGAGACAGCTGGACAAACTGGTCCTTTCGCGCAGTCTGACACTCGACAGGGAATCCGGCTTTTCGCCTGCAAAGGCTTTTTATAAGGCCTGCAAACAGTATATCCGTTCTTATGTTTACCTCTGCCATACACCGGAAACGGGCATCTGGCTGGGAGGAACCCCTGAAATTATCCTTTCGGGAGAAAAGGGCGAATGGCATACGGTTGCGCTGGCAGGAACACAGCCTTTACAGAACGGGGAACTGCCGACTTATTGGGATGAGAAAAACAAAAGGGAACAGCAACTAGTCTCCAATTATATCCACGACCAGCTAAGTTCACTGGGTATCGAATTGACGATGGAAGGTCCCTATTCGGCACGTGCCGGGGCTTTATGTCATCTGAAAAGTGATTTCAGGTTCCGGCTGGACAGTAACGATAAGCTAGGCAGCCTGTTGAACCTGCTGCACCCTACTCCTGCCGTTTGCGGACTGCCCAAAGATGACGCCTACCGTTTTATTCTGGAAAATGAAGGTTACGACCGCCGTTACTATTCCGGTTTTATAGGCTGGCTAAACCCAAAAGGCAGAACCGACCTGTATGTAAATCTGCGCTGCATGAATATCAATAAGAAGACACAGATACTCTATGCCGGAGGAGGATTGCTCTCCTCTTCGGAGTTAAGCGACGAATGGCAGGAAACGGAAGACAAACTACAAACGATGCGGGCCTTATTATGATAGACAGGCGTTTTGCGTTAGATATTATATGTACTTTTGTAAGCAGAATAAGATAAATATAATATATGTATACCGATAAGAAAAACATTCTTCAGTTAGTGGCCTTGCTCAAGGAGCATAGTATAAGTAAAATCGTATTATGTCCGGGAAGCCGTAATTCGCCTATCGTACATACGTTGGCGAATCATCCGTTCTTCACCTGCTATTCCGTCACCGACGAACGAAGTGCCGGATTCTTTGCCATGGGCCTGGCATTGCACGGAGGAAAACCGGCCGCCGTTTGCTGTACTTCGGGTACGGCTTTGCTGAATATCCATCCGGCTGTGGCGGAAGCTTACTACCAGCATGTTCCTCTTATCGTCATATCGGCAGACCGTCCGGGAGCCTGGATAGGCCAAATGGACGGACAGACTTTACCACAACCGGGCGTATTCGGTTCCCTGGTTAAGAAATCGGTCAATCTGCCGGAAATCATACGGATGAAGATGAATGGTATTGCAACCGTCTTGTCAACGAAGCATTGTTGGAATTGAATCATCATGGAAAAGGGCCGGTTCATATCAATGTGCCGATCTCCGAGCCTTTGTTCCAGTTCACTACTCCCGAATTGCCGGAAGTGCGTGTTATCACTCGTTATCAGGGATTGAATGTGTACGACAGGGAATACAATACCCTGATCGAACGGTTGAACAGCTATAATAAACGAATGATCATCGTCGGCCAGATGAGCCTGATTTATCTTTTTGAAAAGAAAATATCCAAGCTACTTTATAAACATTTCGCCTGGCTGACCGAACATACAAGCAACAAGACCATTCCGGGCATCCCGGTCAAAAACTTCGATGCAGCCATCTACGCCCTGCCTGAAGAAACGCAGGAAAAGATGGTTCCCAAACTGGTTATTACCTACGGCGGACACATCGTATCCAAACGTTTAAAGAAATTCCTACGTAATAACCCGCCGAAAGAACATTGGCACGTATCGGCCGATGGTGAAGTGGCTGACTTATACGGTACAATGACTACCGTAATAGAAATGGACCCGTTCGAGTTTCTTGAAAAGATCGCTTACCTATTGGAAAATAAGCCGACAGAATTTCCACGTGTCTGGGAAAACAATACAAAGAGTCTGCCGGAACCGGAATTTGCTTATTCGGAAATGGCAGCAATCGGTTGTTTAATCAAATCGTTACCAACCCCGTCAGCCTTGCATTTAGGCAATAGTTCGACGGTGCGATACGCTCAATTGTTTACGTTACCCGAAGAAGTTGAAGTTTGCTGCAACCGGGGAACAAGCGGTATAGAAGGTTCATTGTCCACCGCTATCGGCTATGCGGTAGCATCCGACAAATTGAATTTTGTGGTGATCGGTGATCTGAGTTTCTTCTATGATATGAACGCGCTTTGGAACAGCAACTTCGGCTGTAACCTGCGCATCCTGTTACTGAATAACGGTGGTGGCGAAATCTTCCAGGCACTGCCCGGTTTGTCGATGTCAGGAAAGACACACCGCTTTGTAACGGCTACACATAAAACTTCGGCACAGGGCTGGGCTACCGAACGGGGATTCCTATACCAGGGTGTACACGACACGGCTGAATTGGAAGAAGCCATGAAAGTGTTCACCGATCCGAATCCGATCAATCAACCCGTATTGATGGAGGTATTCACCGACAAAGATGAAGACGTCCGCCTGCTGAAAGAATACTACCATAGTTTAAAGACGTTATAATAAACAATACTCTAAATAAAGATTTTATGTCAACACAAAGAGAATGGAAACAGATAAAAGAATATGAAGAAATCTTGTTTGATTTCTACAATGGGATTGCCCGTATCACTATTAACCGCGAACGTTACCGTAATGCCTTCACTCCCACCACGACAACCGAAATGAGCGATGCGCTTTACATTTGCCGGGAGCGTCCGGATATTTGTGTCATCGTCTTGACCGGAGCCGGCGACACCGCTTTCTGTGCCGGTGGAGATATGAATGTGAAAGGTCATGGCGGGTATATCGGTAAGGACGGCGTTGCCCGTTTGAATGTACTCGACGTACAGAAACAGATTCGCTCTATGCCAAAGCCTGTCATTGCAGCCGTCAACGGTTTTGCTATCGGCGGAGGTCACGTTTTGCATGTCGTTTGTGACCTTACCATCGCTTCTGAAAATGCCATCTTCGGACAGACGGGTCCTCGTGTGGGTAGTTTCGATGCTGGTTTCGGTTCGTCGTATCTCGCCCGAATTGTCGGTCAAAAGAAAGCACGTGAAATATGGTTCCTTTGCAGGAAATATAATGCACAGGAAGCACTCGACATGGGGTTGGTAAACAAAGTCGTTCCCCTGGATAAGCTGGAAGATGAATATGTGGAATGGTCTGAAACCATGATGATGCACAGTCCGCTTGCCCTGCGTATGATCAAAGCGGGACTGAATGCTGAACTGGACGGCCAGGCCGGTATCCAGGAGCTGGCAGGCGACGCCACCATGCTTTACTACATGACCGACGAAGCCCAGGAAGGCGGCAAAGCATTCCTCGAAAAACGCCGCCCGCGTTTTGAAGATTATCCCAAATTTCCGTAATCAGAATAATGAGAACAACACATTATAGAATCCGGATAATTCCTAAAGTTTTACACTTCAAGCAACCGGCAGGGACTTCACGGGGGACTTATACGATTCGTAAGAGCTGGTATTTGGTTCTTACCGCCGATGAAATGCCCGGACGATTCGGGATAGGTGAATGTGCTCCACTCCCTAAACTGAGTTGTGACGATCTGCCGGACTACGAAAAAAAACTGGCAACCATTTGTCACCAAACGGAACAGAACGGAATGCCCGATACCGAAGCTCTTCGTGCCTATCCCTCCATCTTATTCGGACTGGAAACGGCTTTCCGCCATTTCCAAACAGGTAATTTTGCACTTTGGGATACAGACTTTTCACGAGGTAAAGCAGGCATCCCAATCAATGGCCTGATCTGGATGGGCGACTATAAAAAGATGCTGGAACAAATCGAGGTCAAAATGCAATCAGGCTTTCGCTGTATTAAGTTGAAGATTGGGGCAATTAATTTTGAAGAGGAACTGGCCCTATTAAAACATATACGTGCTCATTTCTCTGCTAAAGAAATAGAATTACGGGTAGATGCAAACGGAGCCTTCTCCCCTGACGATGCCCTGAACAAGTTACAACGGCTTGCCGTACTGGACCTGCATTCCATCGAACAGCCTATCCGCGCCGGGCAATGGGAGGAAATGGCACGACTCACTTCCGAAACACCTTTGCCTATTGCTTTGGATGAAGAACTAATCGGCATCAATACAATAGAAAGGAAAAAGGAACTCTTATCAGTTATCCGTCCGCAGTATATCATACTGAAACCGTCTTTACACGGCGGAATAAGTGGCGGACAGGAATGGATCGACGAAGCTGAACAACAAAAGATAGGCTGGTGGATTACTTCTGCATTGGAATCGAATATCGGATTGAATGCCATTGCACAATGGTGTGCAACATTCAATAATCCTTTACCGCAAGGGCTGGGAACAGGGGCTTTATTTACGGACAATGTGGAGATGCCGCTCTCCATTCGCCAAGATTGTCTCTGGTATGATCCGAAGAGTAACTCATTCCCCTCTCGAGAGGGGGCAGGGGGTGTATTAATGCCTGTTCCAGAACGAAATGATAACACACCCCTTATCCCCTCTCGAGAGGGGAAACAGTTACTTACAGATTGTAATAAACAACAGTTACAGTTAGAGGACAGAACGGTTTGTACAGCAGAAAATATACAGCAATTAATAACGGAATTATCCCCCGATGCACCGGAGATACGTCGGGATTTATACAAATTCCTGGCCGACTGGTTCAAAGACTCCCCCTCTATCACCGTCCATACTTCCGGCTCTACCGGAACTCCTAAAGAGTTCACTGTCCGCAAAGAACAGATGATGCAAAGTGCTATCCTTACCTGCTCTTTCCTTCATCTGCAAAAAGGAGATAATGCACTGTTGTGTATGCCATTGCAATATATTGCCGGCAAGATGGTGGTCGTACGGGCCTTAGTTGCCGGATTGACTCTCATTCTGCGCACGCCTTCCAGTCATCCGTTGGCAGATGTAGAGACTCCGCTTCGCTTTGCAGCTATGATACCGTTACAGGTATATAACACGCTTCAAGTACCGGAGGAAAAAGAACGCCTATGCCGGACAGATATACTAATCATAGGGGGAGGCGCTATAAATAAAGAACTGGAAGCAGAGGTCAGGACATTACCCAATATCGTCTATTCGACCTATGGCATGACGGAAACACTTTCTCATATCGCATTGCGCAGACTGAACGGCCCCGAGGCTTCTTCTGCCTACACCCCTTTCCTTTCCGTACTATTGTCTTTATCGTCTGAGGATACACTCATTATCAACGCACCGCTGGTTTGCGACGAAACATTAATGACAAACGACATCGCACAGTTGCATCCGGACGGTACTTTCTCCATTCTGGGAAGGAAAGACAACATCATTAATACCGGAGGTATAAAAGTACAAATCGAATCAGTGGAAGAGGCACTACGTTCAATAATTTCTGCTACCTTTGCGATAACGGCTATTCCACATCCCGGATTAGGAGAAGCCATTGTGCTACTGGTGGAAAAGACGGCAGACATTGAAGGCCTTTCTGGTAGAATAGCCTCTCTTCTGCCTAAATACCAACAGCCTAAATATATCCGGCAGGTCGATGCCATCCCACTCACCGGCAGTGGTAAAACAGACCGGAAAGCCTGTCGTTTATTGGCGGCAAAGCTAATCTGATTATCATTTAAAAACACTATACTTATGAGGTATTTTGCACTTACCGTATTATCATTCCTAACCCTTTCGTCCGCCTACGGACAGAGTGGGGAAAGTTGCCGGTTCGCACCGGACCCGACGCTTCAGAAGCCGGAAGTCTATGCCGGATATGATTGCGTCAATCTGCTGGACAGCACGTCCGTAACCGTACAACCGACCGGTTCCGGTTCATTTTCTGTCTGCAAGACGATCAAGATTCAGACTCCCCGGGGAGCAGTGAGTAACCGTATCATCAAATATGATTACGACCCGCTGACGGCTTTCGCACAATTCAAAAGAGCGACCGTCTATCGTGCCAACGGTGATGTAATCAACCTGGACGTTACACAAGCCTGCGACTATGCGGCTCCGGCTCGCGCCATCTATTGGGGCGCCCGCCAGATTATGCTTGAAGTAGGCCAGCTGAATCCGGGAGATATCATCGAATACGAAATCGACAAGAAAGGTTTCACCTATGCCCTGCTGGCCGACGGCGGCGATGACGAATCCCGCTTCATCCCTCCCATGCGCGGACAATTCTATAACATCGTTCCTTTCTGGGTGACGGAACCAACCGTGCGTAAAGTATATAAAGTATCCATTCCGATGGAGAAAGAAATGCAGTTCCAGTTCTATCAGGGCAACTGCACCTCTTCCATGCGCTATGAAGATGGCAGGAAAGCCTATACCTTCTCCACTAACAACGTGATGCCGGCCAAACGTGAACCTAACATGGTCGACCTGTTCGATGCCGCTCCGAAACTGATGATGTCATCCACTCCAAAATGGCAGGATAAATCATTATGGTTCAATAAGGTTAACGAAGATTACGGAAGTTTTGCTCCACTGCCGGAAGCACAGAAAAAGGTAGACGAGCTTATCAAAGGGAAGAAAACAGAAATGGAAAAGATAGCCGTCCTCACCCACTGGGTTGCCGACAATATCCGTTACTCCGGCATCTCGATGGGCAAAGGCGAAGGTTATACCCTTCACAATACCAAGATGAATTATACCGATCGTTGCGGCGTCTGTAAAGATATTGCCGGAACGCTGATATCCTTCCTCCGTATGGCAGGTTTCGAAGCCTATCCCGCTATGACAATGGCAGGCAGTCGTGTGGAAAGTATTCCGGCCGACCATTTCAACCACTGTGTAGCTGTCGTTAAGTTATCCAGCGGTACATATATGCCGCTCGACCCTACCTGGGTTCCTTTCTGCCGCGAGCTATGGAGCAGCGCCGAACAACAACAGAACTACCTGCCGGGAGTTCCCGAAGGTTCCGACCTTTGCCTGACTCCCGTTTCCGCTCCGGAAAACCATTATGTACGTATCAAAGCAAACAATAAACTGGATGCCAAAGGCACACTGACCGGACAATTCACCATCACGGCCGAAGGACAATCGGACAGTAATATCCGCGGCATGTTTACCCGTGGCTGGCAGTCACAATGGAAGAACATGCTTGAAAGCCAGTTGCTGAACGTATCCCCGAAAGCCCGTCTGATTAGCGTGGATTATGGAAAAGACCCGAAAGACTATCAGGCAGCTCCCATCAAAATCACTTTCCGCTATGAAATACCGGAATATGCTATCCCGGGTAAAGAGGAACTGGTCTTCAAACCGATGGTAATGAACAACCTGTACAACCAGGTAAAAAGTTACCTGCGCATCAATACCGACCTGCCCGAACGCCAGTATGGTTTCAAGGATGGCTGTTCACGTCTGGTGGAACTGGACGAAACCATCCAGCTTCCGAAAGGATACACCTTGTTGAATGAGGCCAAAAACGAAAGCAAGCAAAGCGATGCCGCCAACTTCGAAGGCTCATTGAGCCAGGACGGCGATAAAATAACGCTTCACCAGAAACTGGCTCTAAAGAAACGTGTATATGAAGCAGCCGACTGGGACGGTTTCCGTTCCGCCGTTAATGCACACAAAGGTTTCGGTGATTATTTAATTATTAAAAAATAAAAGACAATGACTAATATACTACATAAACTGGCACTGCTTCTCTGCCTGCTGGCTATTACAGCATCCGCATTTGCCGGCCCGGAAGCTGAATATAAGAAGCTGTCGAAAGCATATACATTGAATGCAGACGGAAGCCAGGAGTTCCGTTACAGCATGGAACTTACACTTTTCACACATACGGCCATGAACGGTACTTACGGGGAAAGTTTCATCGTTTACAATCCGCAATACCAGGAACTGAAAATCAATTCCTCTTATACCAGACAGAAAGACGGCAACATTGTCAAAACGCCCGACAATGCCTTTGTGGAAGTACTTCCCCGGACAGCAGCCGATGCTCCGGCTTACAACCATCTGAAAGAAATGGTCGTTGTCCATACCGGTCTGGAACTGGGAGCAACCATCTATCTGGATTATACGCTGACTTCCAAACCGGGGTATCTGCCGGAGCTGGATATTTATAACGAGCTATTACAGACCTCTCCGGTAAAAGAATATACCATCAGCCTGTCTGCGCCGGAAAGCAAACCGTTATCCTACACTTTGCAGTATAACAATGCCAAGCCGGCCGTCACAACAGCCAACGGCATGAAAACCGTTACCTGGAAATTGCAGAACCTGCCGGCATCTTCCCGCGACCCGTTCGTTTCGGCTGCCAATGGCGACGTTCCTTTCCTGACTGCAACCACTTATGCATCGAACGGAGACGCATTGAAAGCATTGTATGCGCAGTTCACTCCCGCCAACGACGTCCAGTTGACTGCCATTGCCGAAAACCTGACAGAAGGTAAAAAGAACGATACGGAAAAGCTACAGGCCATCCTGAAACACGTAACGGAAAACCTGGGTTACAGTCGACTTTCTCTGCCGGATGCAGGATATAAAATCCGTTCGGCAAGCGATGTAATCTATTCCGCCTACGGAACCGAAGCAGAAAAGACAAACCTGCTGAACGGCCTGTTAAATGCAGCAGGCATCAAAGCCGAAACGGCAGCATCCTACAGTGTGAATGCCGAACCGGCCAGTTGCGGGCTGAGTGCAATAAAAGAACTGGTCGTTATTGCCAATGCAGACGGTAAACAGTATATCATGTCTCCATCATCCAATAAAATGGCAGCTGCGGGTTCGAATAATCTGACACCGGTCATCAGCCTGACCAAAGCAGGTACGCCTGTAACAATCAGCACCCCGTCTACCGACCTCACTTATAAGGTTACCCTCTCCGTCTCTCCGGAAAAAGCAGATGCAAAAGTAGATGCAACTATCGGCAACGCTTACCTGCCCTATTACGGAGCTTATCTGTCGACCTATGCCGGTGCCGACAAGGAAGCTAAAGAATCGAAGACCGGCAACGGAACGACAATCTCCTACACTGCATCCCAACCTTTAAAAGCGAACAACGGATATGTTATGGTTTCACTGCCCGATGCCCCGGTCAGCCTGGCACATAGTTACTACTGCAATATGAACAGTAGCCGTAAGGAAAACCTGCTGTTGCCCTGCAAAGCAAACGAACAGTATTCCTATACCGTTCAAGTACCGGAAGGGATGAAACTAGCTACTCCGGAAGCAATTAAAACAATTGAAAACGCTGCCGGCAAGGTAGTCATCTCCGTTAAACAAAACGGAAACAACGCAGAGGTAGAACGCTCTTTGCAACTGAACAAACAGCTCTATACTCCCGCTGAATTCGGTAACTTGCGCGCCCTGTTGACCGAATGGGGAAATCAGTCCGGCAAAACATTGTTATTGTCAATTAACTAAGCGAATACAATCAGTAATTTAAACAAGGATGGAACGAGATAATTCTACTGTTCCATCCTTGTTTTTTTGTTGAATAATAATAACTTTACAGTCAAATATTAATATCTTAAACCATTGATCTATGCAAATACTATCAAATCTACTCCTGACACTATTATTATGTTGTATTCCGGGATTTACTTACGCGCAAAGCTTATCTCTCGAGTTATATCCCCAACCACAACAAATTGTTATATCCAACCAGCAATCTGTGCCGTCTCATGGATATACATTACAGGGTATCAGCAATCCGGACGCTGACGCAGTAAAAATACTGAAAGAAGCATTGCCTTTCGTCCAATCGGGCAAGTCATTGCCGCTGGAAGTCAAAAAACTGAAAGCCAGAACACCCGAAATGGAACGTTCCGGTGCTTATATCCTGGATATTTCAAAGAAGAAAATCACTATCGAGATTGTGGACGACCGTTCATTATTCTATGCCGCCCAAACACTCAAACAACTGGTCGGCTACAATGAAGCAGGCAAACGCACACTTCCGTTATGTACGATTACCGACTATCCTGACGTACTCCATCGGGGAACTGTCGAAGGCTTCTACGGTACTCCCTGGAGCCATGACGACCGTATCAGCCAGCTTCGTTTCTACGGCCAGTTTAAGATGAATACTTACATCTATGGTCCGAAAGACGATCCTTTCCACAGTGCCAGCTGGCGTGAACCCTATCCTGCCGACCAGGCAAAGCAGATTAAAGAACTGACAACCGAAGCTGCCCGCAACAAGGTAGACTTCGTCTGGGCAATCCATCCGGGACAGGATATCAAATGGAATGCAACCGACAGTAATAACGTGATCACCAAGTTCGAACAAATGTACGACCTCGGTGTACGTGCTTTCGCTGTCTTCTTTGACGACATTTCCGGTGAAGGAACAAACGCAGCCAAACAAGCTGGCCTGATGAACTTCATCCAGAAAGAATTTATTGAAAAGAAAAGCGACATACAGCCATTAATCATGTGTCCGACCGAATACAACCGTTCATGGGCACGGACCGATTATCTCGATATCCTGGGCGAACAACTTCACCCGGCTGTCCATATCATGTGGACCGGGAATCGTGTTGTAGACGACATTACCCTGGAAGGTCTTGAATGGGTCAACAAGCGTATCCGCCGTCCCGCCTATATCTGGTGGAACTTCCCGGTAAGCGACTACTGCCGTGACCACCTTTTGATGGGGCCCGCTTATGGTCTGGACACTCAGGCATCCAATGCGATGTCCGGTTTCGTTGCTAACCCGATGGAACGTGCAGAAGCCTCCAAAGTCGCCTTGTTCGGTGTTGCCATGTATAGTTGGAATATACACAGTTACGACCCGCAACTGGCTTGGGAAAAGGCTTGCGAATATTTAGTTCCCAAAGCAGCCATTGCCTTCAAGACATTCTGTGAGAATAATAGCGACCCGGGACCTAACGGTCATTTATATCGCCGGGAGGAATCTACCCGCTACCAAGCACAGGCCGACAAATTCCTTACCGGTTACTGCAACGGACAGTTCAGAGAAAGAGATGCAAACCAACTGGGTGCCTTATTCGCACAGATACAGGCTGCTCCCGAATTGATATACAACCAGGGAGACAATAAAGCACTGATTAAAGAAATCAATCCCTGGCTTATGCAGTTCGAGTTACTCGGAAGATGCGGTTCCAATGCTCTGCGTATGGCTCACGCCTGGTATGAAAAAGACCGCCAGAACACCTGGCAACGTTTCCTCGAAGTATCTGCCGTTATGGACAGTATGAAGCTGGTTAACCGTACTTTCAACCAGAATCCGTATCAGAAAGGTGTAAAAGTAGGTTCAAGAGTCCTGATGCCGCTTATTGAAGGTTTATACAGACAGACCAGCCGTAACCTGCTTTCGACAGCCGATACACCTTCCAACGAAATCAGAGTTAGCACAGCTTCTACCATTACTAATATAGATCAGCTGAAGAATCAACCCTGGTCGGAAGACGAGAATCTGATAACCTATGTCCCCATGCTTGAAGTGGTAAAAGTCGAACCTAACCAGTATCTCGGCCTCGGATGGGAAATACAAAAGGACGCCGAATCTTTCACGTTCAACTTACCTCAAAGTAATGTGGACGGACGTGTATTCGAATGGTCGGAAGACGGTAAGACATGGACTATCCTTTCTGATATTCCTGCCGACCGGACAAAGTTCACCATTAATACAATTCCTCTGAACGCTCATTTTGTCCGGATGCGCAACAATTCCGGCAAACAGATGGAAGTGAAGGTTGCCGCTTTTTCCGTAAAGACAAAGGAAGTTCCAGAAATCAACGAAGAATTGATGATGTACGATCTCAATCTGAGTACTTATAAAACGCTGAAACCAGGTGAAAAGGTTGAAGTGAAATGTAACGGTGTAGACAAGTATATCGAATTCTTCTTGTCCGGCAATAACGATAGTATGGTTTCCTTCTCCGGTGTCAACAGTGACGGCGAAGACAACATGCTGTATTGTGGCTATGTTGGCTATGTGAAGCTGAACAAAATTTCATTTGATGATATGCAAACGCTGATAATCACTCCGGCAGGTAAAACTCCGGTACAAATTCACCAGATTGTCAGAGAGTAAATCATAAATCTCTTCCGGGAATAGCGCCGCTTCGTTATTCCTTCATTTAACCGACAACATATTAACACATTACAGGTGACGCTGATATAGGAATCGGCGTCACCTGTTTTATTTGAGAACATTCTTTTTTATTTCATTATCACCACAATCGGGTTATCCTCTTCTCCTATCTGTTTCAGATCTTTTACCCGCTGCGGGAGTTCTTTGCTGTCCTTATGTTCGTCGAACCATTCAACCACGTCGGCAGCTGGGATTAAACCTGCATATTCTCCGACAGGAGAAACTGTCATAGGCTGCAATGGCAGAAAGTTCGTTAGGTCATCTTTCATCCCGTCAGCATATAAACCGACCTTAACTTCTCCGGTCGATTTGGTAACAACAGCATCATGCAAAACAACTCCATGAAACAACTTCGTAATAAAACGAATGATCATCCGGTCTTTGCTATCCAGTATCTGTGTTATCAGTGCAGCATTGTCCTTATTCTTCATATAACGGTCGGAGTATTCCCAATGGTACTTTCCTAAATCAATGATGCTTGAAGGAACAATGGTAGTATCTTTCACCTGATAGATCGTATCATTGTAGGCTTCCTTGAAGTAAAGATTTTCATTCTGCCGCCATAGACTTGTATTATCAGGGAAGGAAATACTTCCGGTTTCCGGTTCTTTATAATTAACGATAACTACCCCAGAATACGCCGTCGGACCGAACAGTTTAACTCCTTCCTCATTTTTAACAACCGATATAGAAGCAATATTGGACGGATCAAACGGTTTATCATCGGCAGCAATTGTCTGAAACGATGTTATTGGTTCATTATTCTTAAAAAAGAGAAGTGCGCTTCCGCTCGCTCCCAGGATTCCTTCTTTATGACCAACAAATATTTCATTGGTCAAATAGTTGTAGGATGCAGCCGCATACCCCTCTGCCTCAAATGGAATTTTAATTTTCTCTTTAAATAATCCTTCCTGGTCATAACAGACTAATTCATTGTTCCACCCCCAAAAATAGATATCTCCCGTCTCATTATTTCCCCAACAATATACACTGCTGTACCCTTCAGGGTCATTCCCTATATGTCCGACTTGCTTTATAAACTTACCAGCCTTATCGAACATCAAGCATTGCTCCTGATTAGTAGAAATCAATATCTTATCCTTAATGAGTTGTACACGGGGAGCTGTTCCTACCAGACAACTGTCATTTGTCTCCAACGCCACATAAGATACTTGTTTGAAACAGTCGGAAGACTT
Organism: Parabacteroides sp. AM58-2XD; assembly: GCF_003463685.1. Classification (NCBI taxonomy): domain Bacteria; kingdom Pseudomonadati; phylum Bacteroidota; class Bacteroidia; order Bacteroidales; family Tannerellaceae; genus Parabacteroides; species Parabacteroides sp. AM58-2XD. Next base: position 3,926 of record NZ_QSDP01000091.1, on the reverse strand, counting down.
CAATCCGGAAGGAGCGTCAAGAGCGGCTCCTACAGGGATTACGGTTATTTCTCCATCCGTTGTCTTACTTTCATTGCAGGCGGCAAGAAAAAGACAGGCGGCAAAAGCCGCCTGATATAAATAGGTCTTCATCATTTCACTTCTTCTTTGTGGATGCATTTTTCGTTGTTATCAGAATCACACCGTCTTTTCCTCTCTCTCCATATAATTTCACTGAAGATTCATCCTTCAACACAGATATAGATTCAATAATATTGGGATTCAACTTATCTATAGCATCATCCTTTGTCTGCTCCACTCCGTCAATAATAATGAGCGGCTTCTCTTTTCCAACGTGTCCGTTCCTGATATGAAGATTTATTCCTCCAGGCAGACGATCAGACAACCGACCATAACCGACCACCTTTACATCGTCCTCTTTTATTTTACCGGAAGCAATAGCACCCTTAGTAACGACCGAGATCACACCTTGCTTGTCCGAAGCATTATATTTAGCCAGGATTTCTTCACTCTTATCTTTTGGACTCATACTGAAACTATGAATGTTCTCCGGACTCACTTTATCCAGCTCCTCATAAGTAGCCACTTCTTTATCAATCAGGATCAGGTTACGAGACATCTCTACTCTCTGTTTGATATTTCTCATCCTATCTTCGGCGTCTTTCGAGAAATTATCCAGTTGTTGTTGCATAGCCTCCAGCGGATTTTCCGTTTTCTCTTTTTCCTGTATAACAGAGTCCTTATTTACCCTCGTTTCCGTCTTTATTACTTTTACCACTTGAGGGGCAGATGCCACAACCTCTTTTACGGCAGGTTTTTCTACAGGGGCAGGGACAGCCTCGACTACCGGTTCAGCTTTTTTAGGCTCGATAACTTCCTTTACCGGAACAAATTCGCTAATTTTGGCACTTGAAATCTTTCCCAGTTCACGAGAGATTTCGGGACGGGCAAAAGCTACAACCGCTACAGCTGTCAGCGGAAGTACATAGAGATACTTTAATCTCGCCCACGGATTCGATTTTCGTTTTAACATCATAGTAATTCGTTTTTTTAGTTTACTGTGATTAAAGCTGTTGGCCATAGAAGTGAAGCGCTGTGAACCAACAGCTTTTTTTATTAATAATAATTGATATGCTTCGCATCGACGCCGTGATTGATCACACTTTCATCGGCCTCGTATTCATGAATATTCTCCAATTCCTGTTTTAGTAACCAGACAGCAGGATTGAACCATTGAAGAATGACGCAAAAGCTACAGATCAGCATATCGACAGAGTGACGGGCACGGATATGCGCCATCTCATGCGTCAGTATCTCTTCGCCGCTTTCATCCATATCTTTTTGCGAAATGACGATGTATCCCATCCAGCTGAACGGACATACAGTATCATCCGTAACCACCAGTTTGCTACCGTCGGGAAGCACCTGCTTCTCTCCCATCCCGATCATCCGGCATATGCGGATTGTCGAATAAAGGAAGCGGGCAAAGAAGAAAACACAGCCTACCAGATAAACTACAAACAGTAACGGAAGCCAGAATGACTGAGAGGTCTGTACCTGTATCTCTGTCTGCATTTGCGCCATCTGTAAGAGATATTCCAGATTCTGCAAGGGGCGCTGTATAGCAACCGGTTCATCGGTCATTATACGGATAAATGGAATGGCAACGGAAAGAATGATTACCCCTAACAAGGCAATCCTGTTAAAGCGGTGAAATGTTTCACGACTTAACAACAGTCTGTAGAACAGATAAAAAACTGCCAGACATACAGACGATTTAAGGATATAAACAAAGAAGTCTCCCATAATTGTCAGTTTTTATTTCCTTGTTCCACTTCGTCCAACAACTTCCGAAGTTCATCTACAGAGATATCTTCCTCCTTAATCAGGGAAGAAACAACGCCCAGATAAGAGTTATTGAAATATTTGGCAATAACATTCTTCAATGTACCTTTGCTGTACTCTGTCTCACTAACGGCGGCATAATACTGATAAGTATTGCCGAAAGTGTTATGTGAAAGGAATCCTTTATCCTCCAATCCCCGGACAATCGTCGATAATGTATTGAAATGAGGTTTAGGTTCCTCATAATATTCCAGCAGTTGTTTTACAAAAAGAGGGCCTTTCTCCCAGAAATAGCCCATGATCTCTTCTTCTTTTGCAGTCAGTCGTTTCATAATTCCTGTTGTTTCGGGCAAAGTAACTAAATGTTTTAGTTTGGAAACTAAATTACTTAGTTAATAAACTAAAAGAGGTCGTTTTTCTTCCTCTTCTTCCTTTTTTATGGTCGGAGATCTTAACCCCTTCTGTTATTTCATCCGCGAGGAACCAAATAACAATGTCTATTTATGTAAAAAGAGGCTCCTGCATCGAATGCAGGAGCCTCTTGGCTTTTTATCGTTTCGGAATATCCACCGACTTATCCGAATCTCCCAGCAAATGCTCTGAGAAGTAATCGACCATACGCCAGTAAAAATATTCATCCATATCGCCAAAACCGTGACGCTGTTGCGGTAGCAGCAGCAAGTCGAAACGTTTGTTGGCACGGATTAGTCCGTCTACCACACGCATCGTATTGCCAGGGTGGACGTTGTTGTCGATATCTCCGTGAACCAGCAGCAGATGTCCTTTCAACTGTTTGGCCAGTTCGGGATTGCTCTTGATACTGTATGTAAATGTCGTATCGCCTTTTTCAGATACCACTTCTTTTACGCCATGATGTGTTTCACTCCACCAACGGTTATAAATCTTATTATCATGATTACCGGCACAAGATACGGCCACCTTGAAGAAATCAGGATATTGCAGGATAGCTGCGGTCGACATAAAACCACCACCCGAGTGTCCGTGAATACCGACACGGTGGATATCAATGTACTTATATTTATCCGCCAACTGGATAATAGCAGCTTTCTGATCAGCCAGTCCATAATCACGCAGATTTCCGTATCCGAAGTTATGATACCATTTCGAACGGCTCGGATGGCCGCCGCGATTACCGACTGATACGACAATAAAGCCAGCCTGTGCCAAACGGTCGGTACGGACGCTCATACGGGTAAACGGATAGCGTGTCGCTTCAACCTGCGGACCTGGATAAACGTAGTCGATAATAGGATATACTGCTGTCGAATCGAAATTGAAAGGCTTATACATGACACCGTAAAGATCCGTCACACCATCGGCAGCTTTTACTTTGAACGGTTCCGGGAACTGGTAACCGGCAGCAAACAGTTGCGAGAAGTCGCTTTCTTCCAGTTCCATCACTTTACGACCGGTGTTATCCAACAGATCCGATTTCGGAACAGTGTTGATACGGGAATAATTATGGACGATGAATTGGGCGTTATCATCTACACGGACATCATGGAAATAATCGCCGGCAGAAACCATCTGCAAACCGCTTCCGTCAAGGTTAGCCCGATAGAGATGTTCGTAGTACGGATTCTCCCCTTTTTCTCTTCCGTTGGCAAGGAAATAGACAACGCGTTTGGCTTCGTCAACCTTCACGATCTGGTCTACATGCCAGGGGCCTGATGTGATGCGGTTCTTCAGATTACCTTTGTCGTCATAAAGATACAGATGCGCCCAACCGTCGCGTTCGCTCCAATGGATCAGTTCTTTTCCGTTATTAACGGCGGCCAGCGGGCGGAGTTCGATATAAGTATTCATACGTTCTTCGATAATCGGACGGATAGAATCTTCACCGATCGTATAAGTACAGACGTCAATGCGATGCAGATCACGGCTGGAACGGGTAACGAAGAAGCGGTTATTGTCACCCAACCAAATACTGGGCAGTTCTTTCATATCACGCTTTCCATTTAAAATCCAAACAAAGTTGGATAATTCATTATTAATTAACTTTTATAATTTATCTTTGTATCAGGATGTTAAGAGGAAGTAGGCTCTGCTGAGGAGCAACC
>NZ_QSDP01000090.1:0-27072 GCF_003463685.1 Parabacteroides sp. AM58-2XD | reverse complement strand
AAACGAATAAAGAACAATTATCAAATGAATAAAGCATATATGTGTTCTTTGCGTTTGATATATATCAAACGAATCACTTATACTGTAATCGGGCTGAGTTCGATACAAGACTTAATGATTTTGAATCAGAAGTTTTTTATCTTAGCCAGCATAACCACAGGATTATCCTCTTCCCCTAAATGAGTTGCTATTTCTTTTAACTGACCTTTCAATTTTCCTTTCCCTTCAATAAGTGATAAAGCATTCAAAGATACGGCGAAAGCAACCTCTTCGTGTATTTTTGCAGAATCTTTTAAATAACTTTTTTATCTTTGCAATTTATCATTATCATTAATTTAAACTTAATCTAAAATGGAATCAGTAGTGAAAAGAGTAACAGCCACAAGCTTATTGGCCTCTTGTGCAGTATCATTGGCCTTGTTTACCTCTTGTGCAGGTGTTGAGCAAAACACGCTTACTCCCGAAGAAGTCGCTGACGGATGGCAACTTCTTTTCGACGGAAAAACACTCAACGGGTGGAAAGACTATAACGGAACCACTCTGACACAACCCTGGCACGTAGTAGACGGATGTATCCAGGCTAAAGGTGACGGCAGCGATGCCAGCGGTTATATCGTAACCGACAAACAGTATGAAAACTTCGAATTGTCATGGGACTGGAAACTGTCTAAAGGCGGCAACAGCGGTATGCTTTATCATGTTGTTGAACGTCCGCAATTTGCCGTACCCTATGTAACAGGTCCGGAATATCAGTTGATCGACGAGCCTAACTTCCCGGAACCTCTGGAAGAATGGCAGAAACTAGGTGTCGATTATGCCATGCATTTGCCTGACAAATCCAAAATGAAGGTAAATCCACAAGGCGAATGGAACAATTCCAAGATTGTATTCGACAATGGCCATGTAGAACATTGGTTAAATGGACAAAAGATTGTGGAATTTGAAGCTTGGACAGATGATTGGTATGAAAAGAAAAACAGTGGAAAATGGGCAAATGCTCCTGAATACGGTTTGGCAAAGAAAGGTGTTCTTTGTTTACAGGATCATGGTTATCCCGCATCTTTCCGTAATCTAAAGATCAAAGAACTTCCCCGTAAAACGAAAGAAGTCAACCTCTTCAACGGTGTTGACCTGAAAGGCTGGGAAGCATACGGTACAGAATTATGGTATGTAAAAGACGGTTTACTGATTTGCGAAAGCGGTCCGGATAAAAAATATGGTTATCTGGCAACACGCGATTACTATGATGATTTCGACCTAACAGTAGAATTCAAACAGGAAGCCGACGGTAACTCTGGCGTATTTATCCGTTCTTTCATTGAAGAAGACGTAAAAGTAAACGGATGGCAGGTTGAAGTTGCTCCTAAAGGACACGATACTGGCGGTATCTACGAATCATACGGACGCGGATGGTTAGTCCAGATCCCGGATGAAAAAGAAACAATCCTGAAAGAAGGTGACTGGAACACCATGCGTATCAAAGTGCAGGGTGACAATGTACAGACCTGGTTGAATGGCGAAGAAATGGTTAACATCAATGATGAAAAAATCGGTGCCGGCCAGGGCCGCATCGCTTTACAGATCCACGACGGTGGTGGCATCAAAGTATTATGGCGTAACCTGAAACTGAAAACGTTATAATCAATTAATTACAAATAAAAAAATCCCCGGCGGAATGAACTGCCGGGGATTTTTTATTTCTATCATCTACGTCCATGTCCTTTTTTACGAGGAACTTTTTTTTGTTTTTCCTGATACAGCTTGTATTGTTCGTCCGTCAGAATCTTCTTAATTTGAGCCTCTTTTTCAGTATACATGGCTGTCATCTTTTCCCGCATCTTTTCGCGGTCATCTTTTACAGCCTCACGTTCCTTATTCATTTGTTCCCGGAAATCAGCCTCAACCTTACGAAACTCCGCAGCTTGCTTATCATCGAGTTTCAATTCCTCGATCATTTTTTCACTACGTTGAGAGGGATCTCCCTTCTTTCCCTGACGATTACCACTTTGTGCAAAAACTGTTGCCGAACTAATCAGGATAACCAAAAACAATCCTATTACCTTCTTCATAAACTAATACTTATTACTAAATTAATATTTTCCTGTTTGTGAAGCGCTTCGATATAATAGACTTTGTTACATGGAAATAGTTTAATCGTTCTGCAAAAAAATATTTTTATTCAGTCGGTCCTATCACTATTCCTTCAGCAGCCCATTTATTCTTAAAGTAATCAAGAGATTTCAGGAAACGATTGTAATCTTTTTTATCCGAACCGCTCCATCCTGTTTCTGCATAAGCAGCAATACGTGGATAAGTCAACCGGTTCATGCTTTCAACCGTAGGAATAAATTCACCCCACATCTGACAACCAAGTCCTAAGACTCTGCTTTGTTCTTCAGGAGACAACCCTTCAGGAACCGGATTAAAAGCATAAGCCTTGGATAAAGGTATCGATTCATAATTGTAATCCACATAAGTATACTCATGGTAAGAATTTACCACATCATATCCTTTATCGATCGTTTTCTTGATAAGAGCCGGATCCCCCTTCCAAAAATGAACGATCGTACCTTTTGCCAACTGCTGTTCTGCTTCTTTTGTATCCTCTTCCGACTGATATTCATGCAGTTTATCTCCGGTAATCTCATTCCATCCCATCATTCGCTTACCTTTTGCCGCCAGCATATTGGAGATTTCATTTGTGAAATAGATCTGAAGTTCTGCCGGAGTCTTCAAACCTTTCTTTGCCATATAACTACGTATTGCCGGAGATGCTTTCCACTGATCGTATTTCACTTCATCCCCTCCGATATGGAATACCGGGCTTGGGAATAACGCTATTACTTCATTGGTTACATCATCCAGAAATTGCAACACTTTAGGATCGGAAACATTCAGCACTTCATAATGCACTCCAAATTTTCCAGGAACTTTGATCTGCTTTCCGCTTGTACCCAACCAGGGATAAGAAGCGATAGCCGCACTGGCATGTCCCGGCATACTTACTTCCGGAACAATGGTAATATGGCGTTTAGAGGCATAATCAACAATTTCTTTTATATCTTCCTGTGTATAAAATCCTCCATGCCGTTTCCCGTCATACACGTCACTACCAAAATGGTTGATTTCCGAAGAATCGCGGAAAGCGCCGATTTCAGTCAGTTTCGGATATTTTTTAATTTCAATCCTCCAACCCTGGTCATTAGTAAGATGCCAATGGAACGTGTTCATTTTCAGTTGTGACATTTCATCCAAAAGTTTCAGTACAACATCTTTTCCTTTAAAGTAACGTCCTTCATCCAACATAAAGGCACGCCAGGAAAAAGCCGGATAGTCAGAAACAGAAGTTTTCTGTATCATATATTTTCCATTTTTCTCCTTGATGATCTGCCGCAACGTCTGCACACCATTCAAAATACCGGCAGGAGTTCCGGCTTTTATCTCCACTTTTCCGGAAGATACTTCCAGTTGATATCCTTCCGGCTTATCCGGTAAAACTGCCGGATCAAGTATCAGGTTAATATCACCTTTACCTGTATCCTTTACAGTAGCACTAAGTGAAAAATCAGAAGAAAGAGCCTTTTGCAACAACCCTGCCTCATTATTCAAATCCCCGGAATAAGAAATAACCGGATGATTCCCCATTTTGAAAAACCCAGGTGTATAGGTAATTTCCTGAGGCTGCGGGATGATTGCATACTCTTCGACCGGTGGAGCCTGGCAGGCACAAAGGAAGACAAAACACAAAAAAGTCAGAATGTTTGTTTTCATGTACTTTAGATTTATTATTAGATATAAGATATTGTAAAAAACACTCTACAAAGTAATAAGATAAAAACAGAATACACAAACTTAAACTAAAAAAACAACAAAAATGAAATTAACCGGACTCAGGAATAGTATCCCGAGTCCGGTTTCCAATAAAAATAAATTCTAACCTAGATAATTATAGATCCCCCTTTTCTCAACTCGTTCCTAACTTCGTTACTTGAAACATCCCTAATTCTTTTTTGCTGTTGTAGTGCCAGATATGAAGTAACACCGGCAGCCTCACCTACCTGATTCATATTCACCATAACCCTTATGCCGGAATAAGCAATAATCGCAGCATCCAGCATTCTTCCGGCAACCATCAGATTATCATGTTTTTCTGGTATGATCGAACGAAGCGGTATTTGATAGAAAGTTGGATCTACATCCATTTCTTTTCTCCACCGCCCTTTCTGATCTGCAAAACCCGGCCTTACATATACCTCAGAACCATCAAGATATCTAAAAGTCAAACCTGGTTTATCCTGATGATGAATATCTAAACGATAGCTTCCATTCGCTATCGCATCATCAAAATGTTTTCCATACATTGCGTCTTCATCACTAATCTGATAAAGACATTTTATATGCCTTGTTTCCCGTATTCCAATGTATGACGGTAAAGCAACCAGACCGGGGAGATTTTCCTTCTTCCCATATTTCCTCAACATATCCATAATTGCACGAATTTGTCTTCTGCCTTCTATTTCCGCTCTCGTTAAATCATCTGCAACAGCGCAGTCCGCTTTATATACCCGTGTTCCCGCAAGCATATAAACATTCGTCTCAGGCAGCGTTGCTCCCCAAACAAATCCATCCGGAATATTAAATTCTGCTCCATGCTTTTTTAATAGTCCGTCGAATTCTCCAGAATTCCAACCTTCAAAATGTGCACAAGTCGTGGGAGGTTGCAGTAATTCAAAAGCATAAGATTTTAGACCTAAACGATAACAAAGGTCTCCATCCCCCGTAGCATCTATAAAGTATTTTGCTTTTATGATGCCTCTGCCTGACTTATTATCTACAATTACACCCATCAGTTTACCATCTTCCCCCAAATATGGCTCAGAAAACAATGTATGTAAATAAGGATGAATACCAGCTTCCAATACAAGTTCGTCCAATTCTATTTTAAGTTCCTGAGAATTAAAAGTGTATGCCGAACTTGGATTAGAACTGACATTTACTGCATCACGAACTGCCAGCCTGTCTATCACTTCTTTTGTCAGGCCTGCTATTATTTGCTGCTTCCCTTCCGTATCATACAATGAATGCCAAATATTCACCAAAGAGCTTGTTGCGACTCCTCCAAATGCATTTTGTTTTTCTACAACAGCAACGGAAGCGCCCAAACGAGCAGCACGTACCCCGGCAAACACACCGGTACAACTTCCACCTAATATACATATATCAACCTCATCAATTATCGGTAAATTAACAGATGACGCTTTTGTATTCGTTCCATATTCCACGCAAGAAGAGATAGATCCCAGCACCCCGAGACCAACGCTTCCTACACAAATATTATTTAGAAATCTTCTTCTGGAATGTAGTTTCATATCAACATATTATTTATTATTTTTCTATTCATATCCATAAGCTATTACCGAACATTTTCCATATTCGTCAGAATCAATAACCACTGTTCTGAGTCAGATTTTTATTTACATCCCGTTCTGCCTGAGGAATTGGCCATAAATAATCGACATTTTCTCTAAAAAAAGTTTCCTCACAAAAATAATAGCCATCTGCATTGACTGGAACTTTCGTATATCCCGGAGCTTTCTCTTTAGAACAGATTTTCATACCATGAAAACGCCCTTTAAGTAATATATGAGCTGTACGCCACCGGAACAAATCAAACAATCTTAAACCTTCCCAAGCCAATTCTACACGCCTTTCACGTCTCAGAATAGTTGTCAACTTATCCGGATTTGTTCCGTAACAGGAGGCATCTTTATTTCTTCGCGACCTCTGACACGGTTTATTGTCTCATCCAGTAAATTCTGCGTTATAGGAGTTCCGGACTCTATATTCGCTTCCAGATAGCTCAACAAGACCTCTGCATAACGGATCATTGGAAAATCGCATCCATATACATTCAGATTTCCATTGTAATCTTCATCGCAAAATTTACGAACCATATAACCACTCCATTGACGTCTTGTCAATTGATCCTGATAAACTGTCGGAGACGAATCCGGATGGGCGATATATAATATATTCTTAAAGACGGATATATTATCTACAAATATTGTTTTCAGCAATCTCGGATCACGATTTTCATAAGGTTTCTCCGGATCGAACAATGGAGATTCTTTAACAGGCAGACCATCTATACATTCAAAATCTTCCACTAATTCATTATATGGACTGTAATGATGATATCCTCCCCAGGTAAATCCAAGGCAACTCAACAAAATGGAATTTCCATATATATCGGGCATTCTTTTACTTACCAACAAGAATTCTTTGCTGTTCTCACCTTTTTCAATAAAAAGATCACTAAAACGTGCATCTATATTATAGACACCCAGATCCATAATCTGTTTATAAACATTTTTCGCATCTTCCCATCTTTTTTCTGCCAAAAAGACTCTTCCCAAAATAGCTAAAGCTGCCCCTTTCGTTATTCTACCATAATCTTTATCCGGGCGTGTTACCGGTAAATTAGGAATTGCCGCCTGCAACTCCTCTATTACAAATTTGATCACATTTTCACGGCTATCACGAAACACACTATTAGCTTCATCCACCGTCAATACTTTAGTAACCAAAGGAACATCACTCCATAAAAACGCCAGCCAGAAATAATCGTAAGCTCTTATTGTTTTGACTTCAGCTTTCATTTCTTCCAGCTTACTTACATCCATTTCAACATTATCAATATTTTCAAGAAAATTGTTACACTTCGTTATTTTGATATAAGTTGTTGTCCACAAATCCATTACAGGCTGATAAGAGGCAGCCAAGTCACCATTATTAAAATCAGTTACGCCATTGTCCTTTTCAAAACCATTATCAGTGGTAGCCTCAAACAATCTTAAATAAGCATCCTGATTCCATAAATCAAACGATTGTTTTGCATTGGTTCCTGTCAGTTTATTTTGTTGATATACTCCTGTTAAGGCCAATAAGGCATCTCCCTCTGTTTGCCAAAAAGTACTATTAGACAAACTATCCAGCGGATATTTATTTAATAAACTATCACACCCTGTTAGTACAACAATAGAAAAGCTTAAAAAAGCTCCTACAAATATATATTTACTTACACAACTCTTTTTCATATTGCTTCAAATTAGAATGTTACACTAATACCTGCCATAAAATCCCTAACAGCCGGATACATAGAAGTTCTTTCCGGATCCCATCCTTCCAAAAAATTATGGAAAGTGGCCAGATTTTTTAAACTTGCATAAACTCTCAGATTTGACATACCTAAAGATTGAATCATTGCAGAAGGGAATGTATATCCGATTTGTATATCATTAATCCTAAAGAAAGACGCATTAATAACTCTGTATGTAGATTTATAAAATTGTTGTTCTCCTCCTCCAACAACCAATAACCTAGGATAAGTCGCATCATGATTATCTTCAGTCCATCGTCCTTTTATCATCCATTCCTGCGGATTTGAGCCTCGGTAAAAAGCATTTCCCTGATAACTTTCTTCTCCTCCGACAAAACGGTCCATTCCTCCTACTCCATTCATATTAAGTAAGAAATCGACATTTTTATACTGAGCATTGATATTAAAACCGAAATTAAACTTTGGAAACTGGGTTCCTATTATCTGCCTGTCATAATCAGCATTAACAATACCATCCGGTACACCGTCAGGACCGCTTATATCGACTAACTTTAAGTCCCCGGGTTTAGCAGTTCTAGGTTGTTTAGCATAACTATCAATCTCTTCCTGGCTATTGAAAAAACCATCAACAACATAGCCATAAATCGAATTTAAAGAATGACCGACAAAAAGTCCTCCGGCAATATCCTTTTCCACATTAGCCAGTTTATCCACACGATTTTTTACATAAGACACATTTGCTGCAACTCCATAAGAAAAATCTCCTATAACATTTCTATGCTGAACTGAAAAATCGACACCTTTATTGATTACAGTTCCTGCGTTCTGCACAGACGGAGTCATTCCTAATACTTTTGAAGTTGTTACATTATATAAAATATCAGACGTTTCTTTTACATAGTAATCTGCAGTAAATGTCAATTTATTACTAAACAAACCGATATCGAGTCCGACATTCATTACCTCTGTGGACTCCCAAGTGATATCCGTACTTGGAACATCTACAGCAGCAGCCCCGGGCCATAATTCTTCCGAGACACCAAACGGAGCATTAATACCCAAAGCAATTACTTGTTGATAAGGATAATCCCCAATATTCTGGTTACCTAATTTACCCCAAGAAGCTCTCAGTTTCAAATTGTTTATAACCGGTACATTGAAGAAATTTTCCTGTGATATAATCCACCCGCCGGAAACTGACGGGAAAAAGCCCCATCTGTTCTTTTTGGGGAACCTTGAAGATGCATCATACCTGGCACTTACTTCCAAAAGGTATCTATCCAGAAATGAATAATTCAATCTTCCGAAAAAAGAGACCAAAGCCCACTCTGATGCAGAACCGGCATTTTGCTGGTTAGAAGCCGAACCGGCATTCAGTTCATACAAAGTATTACTGGGGAAATTATCACGAAAGGCTTCAACCCAATCGTTTTTATTACTTTCCTGAGAATATCCTAAAAGAGCATGGAACAAATGAGAATTTACAGACCAGTCATAATCCAGATATGCCTGCAACGTTAAAAGAGTATTCCGAGCTTTACGTATCCGGAGATCAGAAGGTGATGCAGTCAGATATTGATCTATTACCAACGTCGGCCTGAATCTTTTGTAGTCAGAAGCTGAATAATCATATCCTGCTACTCCTGTCAGTTTTAAATCCTTCAATATATTCCATTCAAAATTGGCACTGGCAATAACGTCCACATCATCATTCTTAATGAAAGACTCGCTGTCCATCCAACCTTCAATTGTAAATCCCGTCTGATTACCATAATAACCATCCGACGTTTGCCGGCTATTGTATTCGGAACTTTTATTGCATAGCTTATTAAACCTTCTACCCCTTCAGGAGCACTGCTGTCAACAGCTGTTGGCTGATTACTATCCCCTTTTTGTCCGGAAAATTTCACATTTACTTTAAAATTATCTCTTAGCTTGCTGCTTGCATTAAACATTACATTATAACGTTGATAGTTTGTTTCCGCAACAATACCTTTTTGATTAAGATAACTCAGAGAAAACATATAAGAATTCTTTTCTGTACCACCTGTCAAACCTAAATAATGATTGGTCTGAAAACCACTTCCGGAATTTATCAGGTCATCATAATGCCTTTTATTAGGATAATTATCCGGATCTTCCCCTGATTTAAATTTAGCAATTTCATCTGCCGTATATTGCAGACTTCCTCCTCCATTTATCAATGCTTCATTATACATTTCTGCATAGACCCAGGAGTCCACTATTTTAGGAGTCTCTGACGGACGGGAAAAACCAAAGTTACCCTGATAAGTAATTCGTGCTTTTCCTTCTTTTCCCTTTTTCGTTTCAATCAATATGACACCATTTGCAGCCCTGGTTCCGTATATAGAAGCTGATGCTGCATCTTTTAAAACAGAAATACTCTCTATATCATTCGCATTCACATTATCCAACGAAGAAGACAATCCGTCAACCAATACTAATGGAGAGTTTCCTGCACTACTGAAAGTCCCCAATCCACGGATCGTTACAGAAGACTGATCTGCTCCAGGTTGTCCGGAACCTTGTGTAACATTTATACCGCTAACCATTCCCGATAACAATTGAGAGGTTTGTGTCACTTTCAATTTCCCTATATCTTTCGTGCTTAATGCCGATACAGATCCTGTCAAATTGACTTTTTTCTGCGTACCGAATCCCACAACTACAACTTCATCCAAACTAGTCGAATCTTCCTGTAAATCAACATCGATCACTTCTTTATTACTTACTGTAATTTCTTGTGACATATAGCCGATATAAGAAACAGACAATATATCAGACGATGAAACCTCCAGAGAGAACCTGCCATCTATATCAGTAATCGTTCCGTTTGTTGAGCCTTTCACTAAGACATTCACTCCGATAACAGGTTCACCTGTACTTTTATCTTTAACTACCCCTGTTATCCTTCGCCTATCCTGTAAAATTCCAGATGCTTCATTTGCCGAAAGAATAATATCCTTATCTACGACCTTATAAGCAACATTTGAATTTTTAAATATTTGATCCAGGATTGTAAAAACAGATTTATCTTTTACGTTTACCGAAACTGTTCTATGGATATCGATAATCTTGCTGTTATAAAAGAAATGAAAATCAGTTCGCGTTTCAATCTCTTCCAATACATCAAAAACCGTCCGATTAGTCATGTTCATCGAAAGTATAGCCTTTTGTGCATATGAATTCGATGCCCAAGCTAATCCGATTGACAAAAAAAGCAATAGACTGGTTAACTTCATGATTCTTGTGATTTTAGATTGTAATATAAAGGCACTAATATTCCCTTTATATTGGAAATAATAAATCTTTACCATACTTTTGCAGTGATTTAAGATTAAAAAAAATATTTGATTTGTCTCCAAAGACCTTTCGAATTTTCATACGGGAATATGTTACCAGCATATTTCCGTATGTTTTCAATAAGGCTTACAATAATCCTGTATTACTTCATAGGCATATATTTTAAGTTAAACATTCAGATTTAACACTATCTCATTTTCTTCAGAGTGACAGTCTCATTTTGAATACCCGAACTATCATCCGATGTCATTTGCTTAATTGTATAATCTATTTGCGAAGAAATTTTCAAGTAGTCCAAGATTTGCGACAATTGTTTATTTTCAAATGTTCCGGTAAAACGATAAGTATTGATCACAGAATCCTTTACATCAAACCTTACATTATAAAAATAAGACAACTTCTTCAAAACCTGTGGTATCGGCATGTCTTTAAACATTAAACGTCCCTCTTTCCAGGCCGTATCATACTCCGTATTTACGGTAGCTATAGAAACAGAACCGGAAGAAATATCATAGACAGCCCTTTCCGAAGGCTTAAGTTTAATATTAGACACTATATCACCATTTTTTACAGCTTCTATATTTACAGCCCCACTAACCAATGTCGTTTGTACTATACTTTCATTGTTATAAGACTGCAAGTTAAATTCCGTCCCCAACACTTTAACACGCATCCGGTCATTAGCCACACTAACTATAAACGGTTGCTCCGGATTATGCGTAACTTTAAAATAAGCCTCACCTGTAAGCGTTACCCGCCTTTCCCTTTTATCATAATACAACGGATATGAAAGTACACTTCCTGAATTCAAATAAGCAACGGTCCCATCCGGCAGGTTAAAATGCGTACGCATACCTGCATTCGCCTGAACTGTTACTATCTGTGCCTCATCCCCTGTTCCTTTTTGCATCCAATAAGATATTGCAGTGGATAAGATCAAGACACCCAAAAAGCAGGCTGCTGCCAGATAAGTGCGATTTATCCAGTTTTTTCTCTGTAAACGTTTAATACGCCTTTCCACTTTACAAAAAGCCTCCAGCGAATTACGGGCTGCTATTCTTTTTTTCGTGCGAAGAGCATGATCTATAGTAGCCAACTGCAATAAAACGTTCTCCCTGGCTTCATCATCCTTTAACCAACCGTCAACCCAGATTCTTTCCTCTTCCGAAGCGGTTTCCGATATATATCTCAAAAGGACAGCTTCATCCGGTTCATTACTGATAATATGTCTATTTTCTTTTTCCATTCTATATATACGACAAAACTACAGGTACAGTACCCTAAACTCATATTCTACTTTTTTCAAAAAAGTAATTAGTAAATCGTATAAAATATTTTGTATGTATAAAGAAACAATTTACATTTGCTTATAGATTCGAGATACCACAACAGACAAACAATCCAACTCCATGAATGATGATCAGATTCTGAATTTGCTACAAAATAGTGATGAGAACGCTTATAAACAGCTTTTTCTAAAATACTATTCACCTTTATGCGAATATGCCTCCCAGTATATTTCCGATGAAGATTCTGAAGAGTTAGTACAGGATCTGATGCTGTTCATTTGGGAAACAAGGAAAAGCCTTATAATAGAAACCTCTCTAAAATCCTATCTTTTCATTTCAACCAAACACCGTTGCCTGAATGCTATCAAGAAACAACTATATCACGAACGAATACATAACCATATATATGACAAACTTAAAGATCAGTTTGAAGATCCTGATTACTATTTTATAAATGAACTAACTGAACACATTAACAAAGCTATTAAAGAACTCCCTGATACCTACCGCGACACCTTCGCTTTAAGCCGTTTCGGGGAACTCACGAATACTCAGATAGCTACTAAACTCGGCGTATCCGTCAAAACCGTTGAATACAGAATCAGCCAAGCGTTGAAAATACTGCGTGTCAGACTAAGGGATTATCTGCCACTGCTTTCTTTTTTATTCGGATTCCCTTCCTGAAAAGAGAAAATAGATTTGACAAAAGAAGTCAAAACACAACCATATTGCGTCAATATGTTACACAAATAGATTTTATCATAACACGTGAATTCTTCAAATCTTATCTCCTACAGGATTTGTTTTTACAATAATTAACAACGATCATTCTTACCATCCAGCTCTCAGTTCATTTTAAAGAAATTTCCATCTCTTCAAAACGAGTTTTTTTTCGTTTTAAATCGAGATGAAGATTTATTATAAGCAAAAAACAGTGCAAATAGATGTTAATTGACAATCTCAAAAGGACTTTTCAAGCTCCGAATTGTATGTTTACGAACAGTTTTTTTCTCCAGAACGATTCAAAAACAGTGCATAATTAAAATATCGTTATATCAAACAATCATCATTTATTTCAGAAAAAGGATTCATATATCCTTTTTAATTTCCTATTATGGCAGAATTACTTCACCATCAAGAGCATTATAACATCTTCAACCCCTCCGAGGTTTGTATAAAAAACAGCACCTCTTCCACCAATCTTATACAGATCCTTCACCAGCCACTTGATATAGCATTTTGATATTCCGGCAGTTCGGGATTTTCATCTGTCAATTTGCTGACAAATGTTTTCGTTAATAAATCAAAATCATCACATATATTTTTAAACTTAATAACCTTCGTCGTGTCTATCTTCTCGTACCCGGAAACCAGTCCGGGAGAATGTTTGTTAGATACAGATAATACATTAGTTATGAAATTGGGAAGGTACTTATTATGGTTATTTTTTATCCTCTTTTCTTTGCCGGCATTTGCGCAGCAGGGTGGAGTTGACATCACCGGAACGGTGGTAGAAGATGGAAGCAATGAGCCAATCGAACAGGCGACAGTACGCTTGTTGAATGTAAAAGACAGCACGATGGTTGGCGGTGTAGCCAGTTCGCGTAATGGTAATTTTACACTGAAAGGTATTAAAGCCGGCAGTTATTTATTGCATGTCAGCTTTGTGGGATTCGATCCTTTATACCAACCCATCCGTATCACCGGAAAAACAAATCCTGTCAAATTAGGTAAATTAGCATTAAGCGACGGAGCTATCCAGCTGGGTGAAGCCGTCGTGATCGGCAAGGCTCCGGAAGTGGTCGTTCGCAACGACACGGTCGAATATAATGCCGACTCTTACAAGACAACCGAAGGGGCTGTCCTGGAAGACCTTCTGAAAAAGATGCCCGGCGTGGAAGTTGACAGCGAAGGAAAGATTACCGTCAATGGAAAAGAAGTCAAGAAAGTATTGATAGACGGAAAAGAATTTTTCTCCGACGACCCGAAAGTAGCTTCCAAAAACCTGCCTTCTAAAATGGTGGAAAAAGTACAGGTGTTGGACCGCCTGAGCGATATGGCACGGATGACCGGATTCGATGACGGGGATGAAGAAACCGTGATCAACCTGACTGTCAAGCCAGGAATGAAGCAAGGATGGTTCGGCAATGCCTTTGCCGGCTATGGAAGCGAAGATCGGTATGAAGGTAATTTCATGGTGAATCGGTTTATCAACAACGACCAGTTCACACTTATGGGAGGTATCAATAACACGAACAATATGGGATTCTCCGATATTGCCTCTAACATGTTCTCCGGTATGGGAGGACGACGGGGCGGACGGTCGGGAGGAGCCGGGAACGGTATCACCACCTCCGGAAACGTAGGTCTGAACTTCAGCAAAGAATTCAACTCTAAAATGACCCTGGGAGGTAATGTCCGTTATTCACATTCCGACAATGAAGCGAACAGTAAAATCAACCGGACAAATATTTTGCCGAACGACAGTTCTACTATCTATAACGAAATAAACAACAGTAATACGAAAAGCGATAACGTCGGTGCCGATTTCCGTATGGAATGGAAGCCGGATTCGGCAACCCAGATCATTTTCCAGCCTAGTTTCAGTTATAGCAACAGCCATAACCGGGAGTTCGGTTCGTTCAACACACTGACAAACCTGGGCGATACGGTCAACCTCGGAGAATCCGATTACGTATCCGACGGTGAAGGTTACAACCTTAATGCACGACTGGAGTTCAGCCGTAAGCTGAATGACGAAGGGCGTGTCTTCAGTGGTTCTTTAACCGGAGGGCTCAGCGATTCCTACAACAAAGGATTGAATTACTCGAACACAGAATATTTCATGGGGAAAAACCAAGATGAACTGATCGACCAGCAATTCAGATATGATAACAAAGGGTTTAACTACCGCGTTTATTTATCATGGGTCGAGCCGATCGGGCATAACAATTTCATCCAGGCAACCTACAGTATCAGCCAGAATAAACAGGAATCCCTGAAAAACTCTTATGTAAGGGGAGAAGACAGCGAAGATTATAATGTACTTGACACTGCATACAGCAAAAGTTACCGCAATAACTTCATCAACCAGCAGGCAAGCCTGGCCTTTAAGGCTGTCCGGGAAAAATATGATTATACCATCGGCATGAACCTGGAGCCTTCGCACAGTGTAAGTGAGAATTTTGTAGGCGACACGACCCTTTCAAAGCTGACGCGCAACGTTGTCAACCTGTCACCGATGATCCGGTTCAACTACCGGTTCGATAAACGTACCAACCTGCGCATCAACTATCGCGGACGTACCAGCCAGCCGTCGATGACCCAGCTGCAACCCGTAGCCGACATCTCCGACCCGCTGAACACTATCACCGGTAATCCGGATTTGAAACCTACTTATTCAAATAACTTCTCTGCCCGTTACCAGAAATTTATTCCGGAAAAGCAGACAGCTCTCATGTTGATGTTGAATGCCAACTATGTTGTCAACGACATCGTTAAGAAGTCTATTTATGTTGGGGAATCAGGAAAGAAGATGACGACTTATGAAAATGTCAACGGGAACTACAACGGTAATTTCCGCGTCATGTTCAACACGCCACTGAAGAACAGAAAGTTCTCCGTTAACTCGATGACAATGGCCTCTTTTGCAAATGTAAACGGTTTCATCAACGAAGAAAAAAATACGAACAAGAATTATTCGGCCATGGAACGTGCCGGTATCGATTTTCGTTCGGATTATATCGACCTGGGAGTAAACGGAAACTTCCGTTATAGTGGGACTAAGAACTCTTTGCAAAACCAGAACGACCAGAATATTTACAATTATGGCGTGGGAGGAACTACGACCATTTATCTTCCACTCGATTTCAAGATTGAAAGTGACATAACCTGGTCGGCCAACTCCGGTTACGCAGCCGGATACCAACAGAAGGAAGTTTTATGGAATGCATCCGCATCCAAATCTTTCCTGAAAGGGAACCAGGCGACATTGCGTTTCAAAATTTATGATATCCTGCAACAACGCAGTAATATCTCTCAGAGCGTAACAGCTGACTATACACAATATTCGGAATACAATACGTTGAGTAGTTACTTCATGGTTCACTTCATTTACAGGTTCAGCATCTTTAAAGGGGGAGCTTCTGCAAGCGATATGCGCGGACCGGGTGGCAGAGGCCATGGCGGACCGGGCGGCCCTCCTCCACGGTTCTAAACAAGGGCTGAATAAAAGAGATAGCGACGGTAAAAGTCTTCATAAACTTTTATCGCCGCTACCGTTTCTCCTATACATTATTATATATAGCTACACTTTCAGGCTATACGGTTCGCGTATCGGATTTCCTCTCCGTCTGTTGGCTTCGTCGTCAAAGAAAAATTCTTCTTTTTCCGGATTCCACACCAGTTTGCGGTCAAACTCGTAACAAAGATTTACGATATGGCAAAGCGAAGCCGTACGATGTCCGATCTCAACGGTACTAAGCGGCTGTTTGCGAGTCTTCATTGCTGTGAGGAAATCATTGTAATGATCGTCGCTCTTATACAATTTGATCTTGTCATCACCGATCACTTCATCCTGTAATTTAGCAGGTATCGTATCCAGAAAACTACGGCTGATATCGATCACACCGTCCGAACCGATAAAGCGGACTGCATTTCCATCCGCCTTACGGAAAGGCTCATGCGTCATTACTGTTCCGTTGGCATAACGCATACTAAGCGGTTTCAGTTCTCCTTCCTCAGGAGGAGTAAACTCAATCGGGCCGGAATCGTCCATACCCAAAGCCCATTGGGCTATGTCAAACATGTGGGCACCCCAGTCACAGATCATACCGCCACCGTATTCCCGGTAATTACGCCAGTTCGGGAACATATTCCGTTCCATAGGCGGAGCCAGTTCCTCATTATATACATTCATGGGAGCCGGCCCGATCCACATTTCCCAGTCCAGCGTCTTGGGAACCGGTTGCGCCGGAAGATCATATTTAACAGGAGGAGGTCCGATGGAAACTTTTACTTCTTTTATCTCACCGATATACCCATTACGGACCAGTTCACAGGCATGGCGGAAGTTTCGCCATGAACGTTGCATGTTGCCGACCTGCAATACCCGGTTATATTTCTCTACGGCATCGGCCATGGCACGTCCTTCCTCGATACTGTGCGACATGGGTTTCTCCACATACACATCTTTTCCGGCACGGCAGGCTTCAATAGTCTGTACCGCATGCCAGTGATCCGGTGTGGCAATAATCACGCCATCGATATCGCTGCGGTTCAGTAGTTCATGATAGTCGGCATACAATTTAAAACCTTTATAGGCCTGTCCTTTTGCCTTTTCGGTTTCTTTTTCGACAATTGCCTGCATAGCATTCAACTGCCGGGATTCACAGTCGGATGCTGCGATCAGATTCGCACGGCGGGCAAACTCCGGAGCTAACGTCCAACGTCCCTGTGCCCCGCAACCGATAATCCCGAGATTTATCTGATCGCTGGGAGCGACAAAATTCGTTCCACCTAAAATGTGACGGGGTAAAATAGTGAAGCCGGCAAGAACCAATGCCCCACTCCTGATGAAGTTTCTTCTTTTCATTATGTCTGCATTATGGTATTAGAGAAATTGAGATATTTCCACAAATCTATAAATAATACCTTAAAATACAAACACTTGAACAGTATTATATTCTGAATATCTTCCGTCTAAAAGTGAGACAGGAAAGCTTTTATCAATGAAGGATTAAGTAAAGCCGGGAACAGAAAACCATATACCGCCCCGTAAAAATGGGCATTGTGGTTGATATTGTCTCCCGCACGTTTAGCCATATATTGACAATAAGCCAGGTAAACTACTCCAAAGATAATTCCCGGTACAGGAATGATCGCAAACAGTAATATTTTACTCCAGGGGTCGAACAATATATAGGAAAACAGAATCGCCGATACGGCTCCCGATGCTCCAATGGAGACATAATAAGGATCATTATGATGTTTCACCAAGTCATAAATGGAAGCAAAGATCATCCCTCCGAAATAAAGTGCCAGAAATCCCCAGGTTCCGAAACCCAGATAACCGAAAACCGTTTCTATATAGGTTCCGAACGACCAGAACGTAAACATATTGACTAACAGGTGCGTCATATCCGCATGAACGAAGCCATGCGTTATCAACCGGTACCATTCATTATTCTTTACCGTGCGAAAAGGTATCAACGCCAGCTTACGGAACAATTCCGCATTATTGAAACAGAGATAAGACACTAAAACGGTTATACCTATAATAATATATGTAATCATCTTCTTTTATTTGATATATCCGGCAAATGTAGTAAAGATTTGTTATTTACAAATTACCTTACTACCTTTATCAACCTGTAACAAAGTATAAAAAGAATGCTGGCAGCCATACACATACAATGGGTCGTTGGAGTAATATTCATTATATTATACTCCGTCACCATCCTGGGACTGGTTCTGGTTATTATAGCGGAAAACAGAAATCCGTTAAAAACCATTCCCTGGGTCATCGTATTGTTGCTGGCTCCGGGTATCGGCCTGCTGTTTTATTTCTTCTTCGGACAGGACAACCGGAAACAGCGTATCATCTCCCGAAGAACCTACAAACGTATTATGAAGCGACCGCAGGAAGGCAAACTTCCGCAGGACGCCTGTACTGTCCCCGGTCCGTACCAACCGTTAGTCACATTGCTGAGTAACAACAATCAGTCTTCCCTGCTCTATGGCAGCGAGATTAAAATATATACGAACGGAGCTGACAAATTCAAGGATTTACTGGACGATATACAAAAGGCAAAACATCATATCCACTTTCAATATTATATCTTTTGTGACGATGAAGTCGGGGCACGGTTCAAAGATGCCCTGATTGCAAAGGCAAAAGAAGGGGTCCAGGTACGAGTTTTATACGATGACGTAGGCTGCTGGAACGTAAAAAACAGTTTCTTCGACGAAATGCAGGAAGCCGGAATTGAGGTATATGCCTTTTTGAAAGTAGCATTCCCGGTCTTCACCAGCAAAGTGAACTACCGGAATCACCGGAAGATTGTCGTTATAGACGGGCAGATCGGCTATATGGGTGGTATGAATATTGCCGATCGCTATGAGAAAGGTACGGAATGGGGTATCTGGCGCGATACTCATTTCAGGATAATAGGAAAAGGAGTACACGGCCTCCAGTCCGCTTTCCTGATCGACTGGTATGTTATCAGTAAGAAATTGCTGAACGACAAAATATATTATCCGCCGACTCCGATATACCATGACGACAATATCATGCAGATAGCTACCAGTGGTCCGGTCGGGCAATGGCGCACGCTGTTGCAGGCCTATATCTTTGCCATCGCTAATGCCAAAAAGTACATTTATATACAAACCCCTTATTTCCTTCCGACCGAAGGATTGAACCAGGCACTGCTGATCGCAGCGTTGGGAGGTATCGATGTACGTCTTATGCTACCCAAACGCTCGGATACCCGCAGCGCTAATATGGCGACACACTCTTTCATTGACGAGATGGTGAAGGCTGGTGTGAAAGTATATTTCTATGAGCCGGGATTCCTCCATTCCAAACTGATGATAACCGACGATGCGCTTGCCTGCATCGGATCAGCCAATATGGACTTCCGGAGCTTCGAACACAATTTCGAGATAAATGCATTCGTCTATCAACCGTCTTTCGCCATACAGATGAAGCGGGTGTTCATGCACGATATGCACAGCTGCGAACGGCTGATTCCTTCACGCTGGCTAAAACGGCCAATCAAACAGCGCCTCGCCGAATCGTTCATGCGCCTGTTCTCGCCGCTCCTTTAAGCCTTTTCTTCTTTTATGAAAATACTGAAATTCACCGAACCGTATACACGTTGCTGGTCAAAATACGGTAGGTGGGAGAAATCATTCGTTTTCGGATGCTCCATCACGAAGATACCGCCGTCACGCAATAAGTCACGCTCAAAAACCAAGGCAGGAACCTCCGGCAGTTCCTTCAACGCATAAGGGGGATCGGCAAAGATAAAATCAAAACCCTGTTTCGGTGCCGAATGAAGATAACGGAACACATCGCCACGGATCAGATGAAGCGAATCTGTCTTTAACTCTTTCGCTACCTTTGCGATGAAAGAGGCATGTGCATTGTTCTTCTCGACAGCCGTCACGCTTTTGCATTCTCTCGACAGTAGTTCGAAAGAGATACTCCCCGTTCCGGCAAACAAATCCAGCGCATCGGCACCTTCCAGGTCGGTCAGGTTGTTGATCACATTAAAGAGATTCTCTTTCGCAAAGTCAGTAGTCGGCCGTGCACTGAAAGAAGACGGTACGTCAAAACGCCTCCGGCCATATATTCCGCTTATAATTCGCATACAGATAAAGCTATTAAATCCAACGGGGCCTGAACAACCTCGGCACCCAACAAATAAGCATCCGACGGTATCTCGGCCGGACTTATATATTGTATATAATTACGTAATGTAGTTGTTATGCTGTTACGCAGGGAGACACCTCCATAGATATGAAGCTGGTCCCTCTCCTGGTCCATACCGACCTGTTTCCATACATATAATATATAGTACAGGATATCATCCGGCTTATCATACTCAAACGTATTGACAAAAAGTAGTTTCCCCTGTGCAAAACAAACCACGTCCATCATCTTCCGGTGCAGCACTACATACAATTGCCGGGGGATCAACATACGGCTCTGCTGTTTCCATAAAGCCAACTGGGGAGTAATATGGTGGATGAACGACGGATTGATCAACGAGCGGGAACAAAACTCATACACCTCTTCATTCATGCCGAACACGACCTCTGCCGCCTCACGTGTCAGCAAATTATGCAGACATTTATTCTCCGGGGCAGAAAACGTAAACGACAGCAGATCCGTTTTCTGCTTGTCCGTAAAGACTTCCTCCGGCACCACCGTATACTGCGGCGTGACACAAACCAGGTTCGTCCGCCTATACGAATAAGTCATAAACTCGTGCTCAAAGAAAAACTCTTTCAGGGAAGAGACATAAG
Organism: Parabacteroides sp. AM58-2XD; assembly: GCF_003463685.1. Classification (NCBI taxonomy): domain Bacteria; kingdom Pseudomonadati; phylum Bacteroidota; class Bacteroidia; order Bacteroidales; family Tannerellaceae; genus Parabacteroides; species Parabacteroides sp. AM58-2XD. The sequence continues at coordinate 6,306 of NZ_QSDP01000090.1, read as the reverse complement.
GTTTCGTCCGGTCGAACTCCACGTTTCTGTAAAAGAAAGTCTCGCTCTCCGAAGGGCTGTATCCTGAAAAAGAAAGTCCATCCGACCTAAGCCGAATGGACATTATGTATTTTCCAGAATTATCAGCAGTCAACGTATCAGGAATACTGATAGTCATAAGCAATTGATTATTCCCAGTTACCTGCGTTGTTATTAATTTCAGTCAGTGAACCAACACGTAAACCCGGATATTTTTCCAGCTTTTCAGCTTTGTCCTTCAGGTTTACAACCAACTGTTTGTCCAGGTCACCCAGATAATCGTCATACTTAACGCCTGCTTCAAATACTTTTACAGTATAACCGGAACCGGAAGTCAGTGTAGCTGTATCCATAGAGAACTTAACGCTTGTTCCCGGAACATTGGCCAGATCGTCAGCATTGTAGCTGGCACCGAACAAGGTATCTTTTGCCAAGACCCAGATAGTATCACGTCGGATCAAACCTTTCTTCACAGCTTCTTTCTCTGTCATACCTTTTTCCAGCTGCTCGTCAGTCAAAACACCTTCCTTGATCAAGAACGGAAGCTTATCTTCCTTCAGGAACTTAACCAAGTCATTGAAACTACCAGCATGAGTCTTATACACATTCTTGTACTCGATCTGAGCTTTACGAATATCGATCAGACGAGCTTTAATAAGACTTTCACGCGCATCTTTTGCTTCATTGAATTCAATCGGCGTCATGATGCTTCTGTAGCAAATGTAAACTAGCAGGAGAACTGCAGCAGCTAATAAAATCTTTAATGTAACTTTCATGGTTTGTATTGTTTTTTTGAATTTATTTCGTTCGGCAAATTTAAAAAAGAATATTTAATACACTACCTTTATCACCAAAATTATTGCAATCAAAATGATAAATAGTTATTTAAGCCGCCAAATTACGCAAAATTTCCCACATAATCCGACAGAAGACCAGTTTTCTGCATTAAAAACGCTCACGGATTTTCTGCTTTCGGTGGAATCGGACACACTCCTGTTGCTGAAAGGATACGCAGGAACCGGAAAAACGTCGTTGGTCGGTGCCTTGGTCAAGACTCTGAACGAACTGCAACAAAAAACATTTCTGCTGGCTCCAACAGGCAGGGCAGCTAAGGTTTTTTCGAATTATTCGGGGCAAAAGGCTTATACGATCCATAAAAAGATTTACCGCCAGAAGGCATTCTCCAACGAGCCGACCGGATTCATGCCTGCTGATAATTTACATAAAGATACGTTATTTATTGTTGATGAAGCGTCCATGATTTCCAATGACGGAATCGACTCGATTTCTTTCGGGACGGGACGGTTGCTCGACGACCTGATACAATATGTTTATTCGGGGGAGAACTGCCGCCTGATCCTGATGGGCGACGTAGCCCAGTTGCCGCCTGTCATGCAGACCGAAAGCCCGGCACTCAACCCGGAAATACTCAGAGGATACAACCTGCAAGTACAGGAAATCACCCTGACACAGGTCGTCAGGCAAAGCGGAGATTCGGGTATTCTGCTCAATGCAACCCGTTTGCGGGATGCGTTGCGGAATAACACCGTAGAAATCTATCCTAAACTTCAGTTGAAAGGTTTCACCGACTTCAGAAAGGTCAACGGGGATGAACTGATCGAGGAAATATCATCGGCCTACAGCCATGACGGGATCGAAGAAACAATGATCATCACGCGCTCCAACAAACGAGCCACCATCTACAATAACGGCATCCGCAACCGGATACTGTACCGGGAAGAGGAATTATCGACCGGCGACCGCTTAATGGTTGCCAAAAACAATTATTACTGGACCAGCGACTGCAAGGAAATGGACTTCATCGCCAACGGCGAAATCGTACAGATACTCCGTGTCAGACGGACGACCGAGCTCTACGGCTTCCGTTTTGCCGATGTGACCGTCCGCTTTCAGGATTACGACCTGGAACTGGATATAAAGATACTGCTCGACACCCTACAGACCGACACCCCTGCCCTGCCGAAAGAGCTAAACGACAAGCTGTTCTTCACCATCCTGGAAGATTATGACGATATCCCCACTAAGGCCGGAAAGATGAAGAAGATGAAAGCCGATCCGCATTACAATGTAGTGCAGGTAAAATATGCCTATGCCATCACCTGCCATAAGGCACAGGGCGGACAATGGATGAATGTCTTCCTCGATATCGGATATATGACGGAAGAAATGCTGGGAGAAGATTTCTACCGGTGGCTGTATACCGCTTTCACCCGTGCCACCCATCGGCTATATCTGGTTAATTTACCGGATGAATTTGTTGAGTGACAGCACACTTTTTCACATATTAAGTACGTTACATAAATAGAAATAGTTATTTTTGCTGCAATATAAGACAGAGAGGTCGCAAATAGTGCCTTTTGGGACACAACGCCTCTCGCAAATTAAAATAAAGGAATGGCAAATAAAGAAAAAATAGATTATCTGTTACTTGATATCAAGGAACTGGAGACGTTGATAGCCGGTATGCGCGACGCAGAAGTATATCCGGTATCCTTCTTTAGCCAGACATTCAATCTGACGCATAAAATACTGAATGACCTTCATTCGCTGGAAACTGCACAGATTGAAATGTTACGTAAACAAATGGAAGCCCATCAGGCATTGATACAGTCACTTCCGAACCCGGTTGCCACCGCGGCACCCGCTCCCGAAGAATACAAACCGGAAGTAAAAGAACCGGAAGTAAAAGAAGAGCCGGTCGCAGAACCCGTAATCGCCCCGGAGCCAAAGGTGGAACCCGTACAGGAAGTTATCATCGAAAAGACGGAAATCGTCACCGAGGAAAAGGTTACCGTCCAACCGGAGCCGGTCCGTCAGCCGGAAACAGTCAAAGAGGAAGTTGTTATCCCGGAACCGGCCGTCACCGTACAGCCTGAACCGGTACGCCCTATCGGACCGGTAGGACATAAAACTCAGCCCGAACCTCCCCATAAATCCGTCACTTCGGAAAAGCAAAGTGTTTTCCTGAGTGACATTCTGGAGAAGAAGAACCTGTCCGACTTCCGCAAGGCATTCAGCCTGAACGACCGTTTCCGTTTCCGTCGCGAACTGTTCGGTGGCAATGAAGAGAAAATGAACAAGGCGATTACCGACCTCAACGAGATCCATTCGTATGAAGAATCGGTAACCTACCTGAATAACGAACTGAAATGGAACATAGAAGATGAAGCCGTAGCCGACTTCATCAAGCTATTGGAAAAACGATTCCTCTGAAGAATTGAAAATTATGGCAAAGTTAACAGTTGTACCGACTCCCGTAGGAAACCTGGAAGACATGACCTTCCGGGCCATCCGTGTGCTGAAGGAAGCCGACCTGATCCTGGCCGAAGACACCCGCACGACCGGTATTCTGCTGAAACATTTCGAGATACAGAACAAGATGCAGTCGCACCACAAGTTTAACGAACATAAGACTGTGGAGCAGATCGCTTCCCGCATCAAAGGCGGCGAAAACATCGCACTCGTATCCGACGCCGGGACACCGGCCATCTCCGACCCGGGCTTTATGCTCGTCAGGGAATGTGTGCGGCAGGGTGTCGACGTGGAATGTCTGCCGGGAGCAACCGCATTTGTTCCGGCCCTCGTGGCCTCCGGGCTACCGAACGAAAAGTTTTGTTTCGAAGGATTCCTTCCCCAGAAGAAAGGCCGTCAGACCCGCCTGAAGGAGTTGGCCGTCGAATACAGGACGATCATTTTTTACGAATCACCTTTCCGACTGGTAAAGACGCTAACCCAACTAGCCGAATTCTTCGGAACCGACCGACAAGTATCCGTGTCGCGCGAAATATCCAAGCTGCACGAAGAGACCGTCCGCGGAACCCTGGAAGAGGTTATAGCACATTTTACCGTGAACGATCCGAGAGGTGAGATTGTTATTGTATTAGCAGGCTTAAAAGATAAAAAGGAAAAAGAGACAGAAAAAGATGTTTAACTCAAAAAACAAAAAGAACATGAAGAAGTTATTATTAGCTTGTACCTGCGCGACATTGCTGGTTTCCTGCGGACAGAACTCAGCCGAATACAAAAAGCTGAAAGCCGAAAACGATTCTCTGAAGATCGAGAATACGAAAGCGACCAGCGAGATGAACGAGATCCTCACTACATTAAATGATGTAGAGGCAGACATACAATCTATCCGCGATGCGGAAAACTATCTGAACCTTCAGCAGCAGACTGGCGGTGAATTCAGCAAAAGCAACCGCGAACAGATCAAGCAGAACATGCAACTGATCAGCGAAACTCTGAAAAAGAACAAGGAAACGATCAGCCAGCTGGAAGACAAGCTGAAAAAGAGCGGTATCCAATCAGCAGCCCTGCGGAAAACAATCAGCCGCCTTTCTTCCGAACTGGACCAGAAAGCTACGATGATCGTCGCTTTGCAGGAAGACCTGGCAAAGAAAAATGTACGTATCCAGGAACTGGACGAAATGGTCTCTTCACTGAACGAAGATGTGGAAAACCTGGCTACAACAGCTGCCGCCCAATCTGAAAAACTGGGCGAACAGGACAAAGCGCTCAACACGGCTTACTACTGCTTCGGCACGGCAAAAGAACTGAAAGACCAGAAAATCCTTTCCGGCGGTGGCCTTTTCTCCAAATCAAAAGTATTGCAGAGCGGTTTCAACAAGGATTACTTCATCTCTGTCGACGTTCGTGAAGTAAAGGAAATTCCTTTATTTGCAGCAAAGGCAAAACTGAAATCCAACCATCCGGAAGGTTCTTACGAATTCGTGAAAGACGAAGACGGCAACCTGACACTAAACATCACAGACCCGAAAACATTCTGGAGCCTGGGCAAATACCTGGTGATCGAAGTAGGATGATGAAATACAAAAACCTCTTTATAGATCTGGACGATACCCTTTGGGATACGTACCATAATAATAAAGAATGCCTCGAAGAGCTTTATACCGATCACCACTTTGACCGGTATTATGCCTCCTTCGAGGCTTTCTTTGCTATCTATTGGCCGCACAACGAGCTACTTTGGAAGCAATACCGTGCGGGAGAGATCGACAGGCAGACGCTTATCATCGACCGCTTCCGTTATATGCTGCGCCCGATGGGCATCGAAGATACCCAGGCGGTACTGGCCGTCAACAATGATTTCCTCAGGCGCACGACCACCAAGACACGGCTGGTTCCCGGCGCGATCGAACTGCTGGAATATCTTCGTCCTTCCTACCGCCTGTATATCCTGTCGAACGGCTTCCGCGAAGTGCAGGACAAGAAACTGCGCAACTCCGGCCTGGCACCTTATTTCAAGCGGATGATCCTGTCGGAAGACGCAGGTATCCAGAAACCGCACAAGGGCATCTTCGACTTTGCCCTGATCAATACCAACTCCCGCCGCAACGAGACGCTGATGATCGGCGACTGCTTCGAGGCCGACATCTTCGGCGCCCGCCAATCGCGGATAGACCAACTCTGGTTCAACCCGCAGGGACTGCCGCCCCAGGAGTTTACCCCGACCTATACGGTCAGCAGCCTGGAAGAGATAAAAAATATTTTGTAAATAGAATACCCAAAGGGAGGGAGAGTAGATAATCTAATTGCATTATCAAAATGAACTATCATACTATCATATTCTCTTTTAATACGCATGTAATAAGCATATTACACCATGACAGCTATCATTTTCAACTATCATTTAACTGTCATAATCCGTCATAACCTTGTCTTGAAACCTGATACACTACAGTCTTTTTCTACTAAGTATATTGCTTATTTTCAACAGTATAGTTATTTATGTTGCCTGACACCCAGCTCTCAACAACCTTTACACCCGGGTCTGAGCATCGTCGACATCCGGGTGTAAAACAGGTCGAAACGGGCATCTTAAAAACAAAAAGCAAGTATTCCCGGAGAATTAGTCTATTGTTTTAGAGAAATTATTAAGTAGGGAAGAGCAATATGAGATGCAGAATACTCTTCTTTACAGTGATTTTTCGGGAGGTAAAAGAGCAATGATTTTGTTAAATATGTATCATATGCCCGGATAAAATGAGGGTATGATAGGTGATATGATAGTTGTGGCTTTCAACTATCAAACACTAATAGATTAGTAATAAACACATTACATCCATTTATGACAGTATGATGGTTGATTTGCTGAAAAACCTTATTGGAAAAGGTTCAAATATAGAAAAAATTGAATCATCTGTTTATTGACTGGTTGTACCTGGCTCCCCTCTTGAGAGGGGGTAGGGGGTGTGTTAAAGCCAGTCAATAAAACAAGCCTTGTTACAGGTTTATTTGCCGTCTGCT